>VERA01000141.1 GCA_018882935.1 Burkholderiaceae bacterium
CGTGTTTGATGGTCTCTATCGTAGTGGTGAATTGGCGCTGGAACTAACGCCGCAAGGTAATCTCGCTGAACGCATTCGTGCAGCGGGCGCAGGTGTTGGTGCTTTCTTTTCGCCCACGGGCTACGGCACCTTGCTAGCAGAAGGTAAAGAGACGCGGCTAATTAATGGAAAAAATTACGTGTTGGAGTATCCGATTCATGCCGACTTCGCACTCATAAAAGCCTTAAAAGCAGATCGTTGGGGTAATCTGGTTTATCGTAAAGCGGCGCGTAACTTCGGACCTATCATGGCGATGGCGGCTACCTGCACCATAGTGCAAGTTGATCAGGTGGTCGAGCTAGGTGAATTAGATCCAGAAGTGATTGTCACTCCAGGTATTTTTGTTCAACGTGTAGTTCAGGTTAATGGAGTTCACGCATGAAGCGATTTACTCGAGATGAAATCGCTAGCCGCGTGGCGCGCGATATTCCAGAAGGATCGTATGTCAATCTCGGTATTGGTTTACCGACTTTGGTGGCCAATCATCTTGATCCCACGCGCGAAGTTTTTCTTCATAGCGAAAATGGTATTTTGGGTATGGGACCGGCCCCCGCTAAAGGTGAAGAAGATGAAGATTTAATTAATGCAGGTAAGCAGCCAGTCACCTTACTGACTGGTGGTGCGTATTTTCATCATGCTGATTCATTCTCCATGATGCGTGGTGGTCATCTCGATATTTGCGTGCTGGGTGCATTTCAAGTGTCCGAGCGCGGTGATCTGGCGAATTGGCATACCGGTGCAACAGATGCGATACCCGCCGTCGGTGGGGCTATGGATTTGGCGATTGGTGCGAAAAAAGTTTTCGTGATGATGGAGCACCAGACCAAGAGCGGCGAGAGCAAGATCGTACCGGCATGTACCTACCCGCTGACCGGTGTGGGCTGTGTCTCGCGTATCTATACAGATTTGGCGACGATGGATGCTACGCCAGAGGGCTTGCTTGTCATTGATATGATTGAGGGCCTGAGCTTGGACGTCTTGCAGCAAATGACGGGTGTGCCATTGCGCCAAATTTAAATGTAGAAATCATTGGATTTCTCGCTAACTTTTACTGAATAACGATGACAATTAAACAAGCCTTTATCTGCGATGCGATCAGAACCCCCATTGGCCGCTACGGTGGCGCACTCAAAGATGTGCGTGCCGACGAGCTTGGTGCAATATCGCTGCGCGCGCTGCAAGAGCGCAACCCAACGGTGGATTGGTCGCAGGTGGATGATGTGATTTTTGGCTGTGCCAACCAGGCCGGCGATGATAATCGTAATGTCGCGCGTATGTCCTTGCTATTGGCCGGGTTGCCGATCGCGGTGCCGGGTAACACTATCAATCGTCTGTGCGGTTCGGGTATGGACGCGATTGGGTACGCAGCGCGCGCGATTAAATCCGGCGAAACAAATGTCATGATTGCAGGCGGTGTGGAATCCATGACGCGTGCGCCGTTTGTGATGGGCAAGGCAGATAGTGCCTTCTCGCGTAATGCGCAGATTTTTGATACGACGATAGGCTGGCGTTTCATCAACCCGCAGATGAAAGCGCTGTACGGCGTCGATTCCATGCCTGAGACAGCAGAGAACGTCGCGACAGATTTTCAGATTGGCCGCGAAGATCAAGACGCCTTTGCGCTGCGCAGCCAAGCCAAGGCATCGAACGCACAAGCGAATGGAACGCTAGCGGATGAGATCACACCCGTGATCATTCCGCAGAAAAAAGGCGATGCAATCACCGTATTGCATGATGAGCATCCACGCGCGACCAGTATGGAAGCGTTAGCCAAACTCAAAGGTATCGTTCGACCCGATGGCACGGTCACAGCCGGTAATGCGTCTGGTGTGAACGATGGTGTTTGTGCCGTGTTGTTGGCCGACGAAGACAGCGCGAAGCGCCATGGCCTGATACCCAAAGCCCGCATTATCGGTATGGCGACCGCCGGTGTGGCGCCGCGCATCATGGGCATCGGGCCGGTTCCAGCGGTGCAGAAGCTACTCAAGCAGACCGGTATCACGCTTGATCAAATTGACGTGATTGAGCTGAATGAAGCCTTTGCCGCGCAAGGTCTGGCCGTACTTCGGCAGCTCGGCATTGCAGATGATGACCCGCGTGTGAACCCGAATGGTGGCGCGATTGCCCTCGGTCATCCGCTCGGCATGAGTGGCGCACGTTTAATAACGACCGCCACCTATCAGTTACATCGGTCGGGTGGGCGCTATGCTTTGTGCACGATGTGTATTGGGGTGGGGCAGGGTATCGCCACCCTCATCGAGCGCGTTTAGAGGCAGTCTCGTGAGGCCGCTTGCTGCGTTGGCAATGCCTTGCCGTACGTCATGTACTGTCTGCGGCATTGCCGCCTTGCCATCGACCTAACGAGACCGCCTCTGTACTGTCTTCGTCGCTCCCGCCTAGCCAGCGACATTTGTAGCGGCTTTGGCACCCATGGTGAGTTCGTCACTGCCGCCTTGCCATCGACCTAACGAGAACGCCTCTGTACTGTCTTCGTCGCTCCCGCCCAGCTAGCGAAATTTATTGGTGTACGCAATCAACGTAATAGCCCTTCACCCCATTGACTTCGGTTTTCACGAGGCCATGCACATCACTCTCGAAGCCGGGTAGCTTTTCGTTGAACTCACGCACAAACTTCAGATAATCCACGATTGTTTTATTGAAGCGCTCACCCGGAATCAGTAGCGGAATGCCGGGTGGGTAGGGCGTGACCAGCATCGCGGTGACGCGTCCCTCAAGATCATCAATCGGTACGCGATCGATTTCACGGTGCGCCATTTTGGCAAACGCATCGGAAGGCTTCATCGCCGGCTGCATGTCGGACAGATACATCTCTGTCGTCAAA
>VERA01000142.1 GCA_018882935.1 Burkholderiaceae bacterium
TACGGGTGGTACAGGTGGTACGGGTGTTACAGGTGGTACAGGCGGTACAGGCGGTGCAGGCGGTACAGGCGGTACAGGCGGTACAGGCGGTACAGGTGGTAAAGGTGGTACAGGTGGTACAGATACGCCGCCGCTGACTTTGCTTTCTAATCGGGCGGGTATTGTCGGGCCCGAGAGCCTCGCACTGGCTAAGGTGCAGATTCGCTACGATGCTAATGCTGATGGCCGCATTGACAGCACAGAGTTACAGCCGGCATTACTGAACACAATAACGACGAGCGGATCCTCAACCACCACGCGCGGCCAATTTCGCCTGGATACCATATCAAGCGTTAATGTTGATCCAAACTCTGGCGTGCTGCAATTCACATCGACTGGCGGCACAGCCAACGTACTGTTTAATGAAGTCGCGGTCAGCGGACCTGTGGAATACCTTGCCTATATGACGCGCCCCATCGCTGATAGTACCTCAGCGTTTCAGGTTGTACTGAGCCCACTGACAACGCTCGGATCTAACTTATTCAGAAATCAACTTCAGCTCGGTAAGCCCACGGGGTTCAATCTTGACCGTGCTTATACTGAACACTTAAGCAGTGTTACTGATGCGCTTGGCATATCAATGCCGGTGAATGCATTAATGTCTACATCGCCGGAGCGCAGTCCTACACAGCGGCTTGTTGTTGAACGGCAGGTAAACGCCTTACTGGATGCATTGGTATCGTTATCCAGCGGGAAGAGTGATGCCTCGGCTGCCGTCGCGTCGGCGAATGCGAGTGCCGATATGGGATATCGGCTTGCAAATCACATCATTGCTCGTGGCGGTCTCGGTCTGACCGACGCAACAGAATTACGTAATACGCTTGTCAGCGTGCTTCCAAAATCCGCACCAATTGCTGATGCACTTTCCGGTACCTTGGAAAAGCTGATGCGTGCGCTGTCTCTTTCTAATGACGGCGACGATACGATAGCGCAAGCAGCAATGAAAGTACTACCGCAATTATCAGGAACGCTTGCAGCCATGAAAGACGCCGTGCTCAATGGCACGCTGGATGATGCGGCCCTTCAATCAAATCTGAATTCATCTTTATCACGTATTACAGTCGACCTGGATAGTGCGCTGAAGATGGCAACTCCATCGGCCTATGCGCGGGTGCTAATGACATCAGATGGAAAAGATGTCAAAGGGGCGTTCATCGATAGGAATATGGATGGCCAGCTAAACGCTGATGACAAGCTGAATGGTAATTTTGTCGCAGCAGATTTCGGCGCAGGGAAAAATGCGGACCCAGCGGCCAACCGGATCGTAATCACCTACCTCAACGTACCGGGAGCGATTCCGACACAGCTACCCGCCACACTGACGAGTAATGATAGGGTCAGCTTTAATCTGGATTCCAAAAATTTTGCGGATGCGAATAAGGTTCAAAATTTGAACCTAGAGTGGTCCGCGCTGGATTCAAGCGCAGATGCCCGTACCCTGAAGACCTTGCAAAGCAGCGGCTTGAAGCCTGACTTCTCGCTCACCGCGCGCGGCATGGGCTCGCTGGCGCGGCTGTCGATGGGTAAGCTAGGTAATCCAAGCGAGAGCATCACGGCAAATCTTGGTCTGTTAGGCATCGTTGCAGCGGGTAACGCGAGTGCAGATGGTAAGGTAAAAAGTACTGCAGAGTTGCTTGCTGAATTCAAGGGATCGATAGCGGGTCCGACGCGCGTGCAGGCTGCCGGAATGCAGTCGGTCGCGAGTATGACGATCGTTGCACCGGCCGGACTGGAAGCCTCAGACCTGCTTGCCGTTACCACCGGCCGAAGTGGGGTATCGACCGTAAGTGTTAATCAGATCGCTGCTGATAAAAGCTTGAAAGTGGGTTCGCTGGCAGCGACTAGTCATGCGGTAGAAAGCGCAAGCAAAATTGTTTTGAATGGTAGTGATGGAAATCTGGTACTGGGTAGCCAGATATCTGCATTAGCAGCGGGAAGTGGCAGTAATGCAAGCATCGAGATTATTGGTGGTAAAGGGACGTTCGCACAAGCGACTACCGGCGCTTATTCTAATGTTTCGGCAATTGCGACCGGCGCTCGGATTACCAATGGGTCAACAAGCAATGGCAGCAATGCAAGTATCACCATTAGCTCACTATCGAACTCGATTGATCTCGGCAGTGTAGTCATTGAGGCTGGGGGGGTGGGAAGTACTTCCCAGGTAACCGCGACTGCAGCGCAAGGGTCGGTACGATTATTTGGTTCAGCCTCAGTAATTTCGTCAGCAGCACAGGCCGCTGCTTCATTATCTCTGTCTGGTAGCACGGGCGTGCGTGCCGAGGCCTTGAGTGTGGGTGCTGCTAGCGATGAATCGTCCTCGTCAGTATTCCTGAGCAGCCCAAAAGGCATCACGCATATTGCCGGCGAGATGAACCTCTCAGCGTCCGGCGCTAAGTCCTCGGCGACGCTGGATGTGGCTGGGGGCGGGAGCAAGCTGCAATTCGACGGTGTATGGACGGTCACATCGAGCGGCTATCAGTCTAAGGCCGATGTCTTGCTGAATCAGCCAACCGCTACTGGCGGCGACGTGATTTTTGCAAAAAATATCGCGATGAATGCCTCAGGGATTGGCAGCTCGTCTAATCTGATATTGAATCAGCAGAATGGTGCGGTAGGTAGCATTAATGTCGCAGGCATTTCTCTAACAAATAATGCTAAGTCCGCGGCGGTGGACTCATCATCCCAGTTAATCCTATTGACTGCGAAAGGAAATTTTTCAGCAAGCGGGCCATTAAATTTTTCTGCTAATGGTGAAAATTCCTCGATCATTTATAGAATCGGAACGCAGTCAGCACTCGATGTAAATACCAAGGGCGATACGACTTTACAGGGACCGATCG
>VERA01000066.1 GCA_018882935.1 Burkholderiaceae bacterium
GAGCATAAGCGTTCGATGCGCCCATGGGCAGGCCAGCGATACGTACAAGTGATAGCGACCTAAATCAGCCGGATGCTGATGATGGGGGTCTCGCGATACGGTACCCCGGAAGCTAGTCGTTGATCGGACAAACTCACCATCCGACGAAATCTGACGCGACCAGGTATTGCCGGTGGTTTTTAATGATGTAGCCATTTAACTCGTTTTAAAAAGAAAGGAAAGAAAGGGACTAAAGAAAGGGACAACCACTTTGTTTTGATCTAAAAAAGCAATGATAGAAACAAAGTGGTTGTCCCTTTGTTCGCCCCATTGTTTTCCAAAAACAAAGTGGTTGTCCCTTTGTTTCCAAAGCAAAGTGGTTGTCCCTTTGTTTATCGGGTCGATGGTACAGTGTAATCCTTCGTGGTAATCACGCTCGCGCCGGAGGGTATTATCCTCTTGGCAAATCATTGATGAAATTCATATGCCCCAAATTTTTTACCTGACGCACGTCACCATTGAGTCGGGCGCGCTCGCCCATTTGCCCGCCGAGTGCAAGCGCATCGGCATCAGCCGGCCGTTGATCGTCACCGACGCCGGCATCCGGGCCGCTGGCTTACTTGATAAGTTGCTGGCGGTACTCGGCGCCGGGAGTTTGGCGTCAGTCACGGTGTACGACGGCACGCCTGCCAACCCCACCGAGGCAGCGGTCCGAGAGGCCGCGGCTTTAGTCAAGCAGCATGGCTGTGATGGCCTGATCGCGTTTGGCGGTGGGTCTTCGATGGACTGCGCCAAGGGCGTTGCGATTGTTGCGACGCACGAGGGGCCGATGACCCATTACGCCACGATCGAGGGCGGCTCACCCCGCATCAGCGAGCGGGTGCTGCCGGTGATTGCGATACCGACTACCGCTGGCACGGGTAGTGAGGTGGCGCGCGGCGCGATCGTGATTGTCGACGACGGGCGCAAGCTGGGTTTTCATTCCTGGAATCTGGTCCCCAAGGCGGCGCTGCTTGACCCTGATCTCACTCTGGGCCTGCCGCCGATGCTGACAGCCGCCACCGGCATGGACGCGATTGCGCACTGCATGGAAACCTTTATGGCGCCCGCGTTTAACCCGCCGGCAGACGGTATCGCGCTGGATGGCCTAGCGCGCGCCTGGTCGAATATTGAACTCGCCACGCGTGATGGCGCTGACCGCGAGGCGCGGCTGCAGATGATGAGTGCCTCTATGGAGGGCGCGATGGCATTTCAAAAAGGCCTGGGCTGCGTGCACTCGCTGAGCCACGCCACGGGTGCGGTGGACCACGCGCTGCACCACGGTACCCTGAATGCAATTTACCTGCCGGCCGTGGTCCGCTTTAATGCGCAGGCAGACGCTATCGTGCGCGAGCGTCGCATGGAGCGCATGGCGCTCGCTATGGGCCTGCCACCGCAGCCTGATGCGATGGCGGCGGCTGATGCCATTGCTACGGCCATCACGCAACGTAATCAGCAGCTGGGATTACCCTCGGGTCTGGCGGCACTTGGGCTAAACGAAGCGCATTTTGATCATATTGTTCATGGCGCATTGGCCGATCACTCGCACAAGACTAATCCACGCATCGCCAGCGCCGACGATTATTTGCAGATGTTGCATGCCTCGTTGGTTTTGTCGTAGGCACCTCCGACATTATCTCGCTGACATAATCCCGCTGGCGTTGTTACCTGACTCTCGTCGCGGTACGATTCGGCATAATCGTTATTTATAATTAAATAGCAATTCGATAATATTTGCCCATACAAAGGGGAGCGCGATGAACGACCATGCCGAGTTATCTGCCATTCAGCTCAATCAGCATTTGTTAAGCGGTGGCGCATCGCGGCCCTTGCCTACGATTCCCAAGTTCGAGACATTTGAAGAAGAGCGTCTGCATCGCAAGCAGCGGCTGGCGGGTGCGTTTCGCTTGTTCTCCAAATTCGGATTTGACGAAGGTGTAGCGGGTCATATCACCGCGCGTGATCCTGAGTTTACGGATACCTTCTGGGTAAACCCGTACGGGGTTCATTTCAGTCAGATCAAAGTCTCTAATTTATTGCGGGTTGATCACCACGGTAATGTGGTGGAGGGCGAGCATCCGGTGAACTGCGCCGCGTTCGCAATTCACTCTGCGGTGCACACCTTGCGCCCCGACGTTAACGCAGCGGCGCACACGCACTCACCGTATGGTCGCGCATGGTCGACACTAGGGCGCACGCTTGATTGCATCACGCAAGATGTGTGCGCGTTCTATAACGACCACACCGTGTACGACGATTTTGGCGGTGTTGCGGTAGAGGTCGACGAGGGTGTGCGTATTGCGCGCGCGCTTGGCGACAACAAGGCCGCTATCTTGCAAAACCACGGCATTTTGACGGTCGGAGAAACGGTTGATGCAGCGGCGTGGTGGTACATCTGCTTCGAGCGTAGCTGCCAGGTGCAGTTGCTGGCCGAGGCCGCATCGCACGGCAAACCACTGAAAACCATTGGGCAAAATTCTGCGCAGCAGAGTTATGACATTGTTGGTTCGCCGTACGCTGGCTGGTTTCAGTTTCAGCCGCTGTACGCTCGTATTTTGAAAGAACAGCCAGATTTCCTGGAATGATCGTATGAAAACCAACGTGACCCCTAGCGCGCAACTCGCGCATTTTGCGGCTGATTTGCAGTACGACGATATTCCTCCCGAGGTAATGCGGCGCGCTGAAGATTTATTTGTTGATTGGGTGGGTTCTGCGCTGTCCGGCAAAGTCGGGCGACCGGTACAGGCGATTGAATCGGTCGCGCGCGAGGTGGGCCCTACCGAGGGCCGCGCAGAGGTATTACTGTCGCGCCGTAAAACTACCTCGGTGTTCGCAGCGATGGTCAATGCTGCGTCGTCGCATTTTATGGAGCAAGACGACGTTCATAACGGCTCGGTGTTTCATCCCGGTGCGGTGGTGTTTCCTGCGGTACTCGCGCTGGCACAAGACCGCGGCATCAGTGGCAAAGAGATGATGACCGCCGCGGTGGCCGGTTATGAGGTAGGTATTCGGGTTGGTGAGTTTTTAGGTCAGTCGCACTACAAAGTGTTTCACACTACAGGCACTGCCGGCACCATTGCCGCAGCGGTGGCGGCAGGGCGAGCGATTAATCTGCCACCGGAAAAAATGCAGCATGCAATTGGCTCTGCAGGAACGCAAGCCGCAGGTTTGTGGGAATTTTTAAAAGACGCCGCCAACTCCAAGCAGCTGCACACCGCCAAGGCAGCGTTCGATGGCACCTTGTCGGCGCTACTGTCCGAGAAAGGCTTCTCAGGCGCAAAGCAGATTCTGGAGGGCGCTAAAGGCATGGGCGTGGGCTTATCGCAAGACGCCGACCCCGCGCGACTGACTGATCGGCTTGGTGAGCGCTGGGCCACGATCGAAACCTCGTTCAAGTTTCATGCGTCGTGCCGTCACACGCATCCTGCCGCCGATGCATTTTTGTCGTTGATGCAGCAGCATCAGCTCAACGCTGATCAAATCGCTGCAGTGACAACGCGCGTGCATCAAGGCGCCATTGATGTGTTGGGTCAGGTGGATGAGCCCAAGAGTGTGCATCAGGCGAAATTTTCTATGGGTACGGTGTTGGGCTTGCTGGCGGTGTATGGCAAAGCCGGTGTGTACGAGTTCAATGAGTGCTTCCGCGAAGATCAGGTACAAGCGTTTCGGCGCCGTGTCAGCATGGTGCTCGACCCCGAGGTCGATGCTTTGTACCCGCAGCGCTGGGTGGGCAAGGTGACCATCACCACCACCGACGGTCGTGAGCTGAACGCGCGCGTTGATGAGCCGAAGGGCGACCCGGGCAATACGCTTTCTCGCGCAGAGATCGAGCAAAAGGCGGTGATGCTGGCCGAGCTTGCCGGCGCTGCCACCGCTGATGAAATGCGGGGCGTGCTGGATTCCTTGTGGCGTATTGCCGAGCATGCGTCGGTTGGTGATTTACTACCGCCGTGGTCACAAGATTTATAACGCGGCGTTCTGCCCGGCAGCGTGATTACGACCAATTGGTGGCTAATGAAGATACGCTGTTTGCGTGTGAAGCATAACGGCTTGAGAAATTTATTATTTATTTAGCAATGATTAAGGGAGAGGTTGCAATGAAGTCCGTACTTGCTGTGTTGCTGCTGTGTTCTGCGTCGCTGGCGTTTGCGCATTGTCCGAACGCTACCGTCTGCGAGATGAAGGCGATCGATTCAATGATGACCGACACCAAGCTCGAGGGCGAGCCGCTCGAAAAAATAAAAACCCTGCGCGCTGAAGGGCAAAAGTTGTACGACGAAGGCCGCGAATCAGAGGCGCTCAAAATCCTGAAGCAGGCGCGCAAAATGCTGAAAGATGCAGCCTCCTGATTATTACGTCCGTTACGGCCTGTTTTTTTTGGCATAAGGGTCGACAATACGACTATCCACCGTGCAGTCGGATGAGATGTGCTGCATGCGCCCTGGTAACGACGGATGGTCGTTGATGACTTGGAGATGAATAATGAAAAAATTAATTGCATTGACCCTATTGGCCGTATCGGGTGCGGTGGTTGCCGGCGACAGCGGCGCTGATGGTGAGGCGCCACGTAACAAGCCGTTTGTTATGGTTGACACCAGCATGGAGAAAGACGCCTCAGCGCTGGCCAATGAGTACGTGAATGTGAACCTCACCATGGGCGTAAAAACGCCGTCCAAAACCGAGTTCTCAGTAAAAGTAGGTGCGAGCGCGAAGGATGTTCCCAACTCGAGCACCTCCGACAAGATGGCGAACAATATCGAGCTGAAGCTCAAGCAGTCGTTTGATTTGGGTACGTTCTTCGTACCGTATGTGTCTGTACGCTTGGGCGAAAAATTCAACGCCGACACTACCCACTTTACCCACTACGCTTTCGATGCTGGCTTGAAGCTGCCGCTATCCGAGCGTGTAGCACTGGATGTCGGGGCGCGCTACCGCAACGCATTTGAAACAGCAGAGAAGTACCGCAGCACCCGTCTGCATGCGATGGTGTTGTTCGATGTTGATAAATCCAATACGCTCGGTTTGCGCTACACGCAAAGCGAGGCGCAGTCGTACACCGAAGAGCGCAAGGGCTGGCGCGTGCATTATCAGCGTAATTACTAATCAGTCGCTGAGCGCTTCAAACAAAAAACCCGGCTTGATATGCCGGGTTTTTTTACGACCGTGATACTCAGTAATTAGTAATCAGCATCACACGAAAGCTTAGCGGCTCTATCGGGTGGAACACACGGTAGGGGCCGGCCGCAGGGTCTCGTACCTGGCCTTGGAAGGTGTAACTATCCACCGCATAATCAATCGCCGATTGCCGGCTGTTGAGCAAGTTAAAGCCAATTAACTCGACCCGCGTGTCATTACTCACACGGTAACCGAGCCGACCATTCAAGGTGGTCGTGCTATTCGAGCGCAGCGCATTATCTTCGGTGAGCGGGCGCGGTCCAAAATGCCGTAACTGCAGCGAGCCACTGTAGCTGCCTCCGTCATCAATAATCGCCGCTACCGAGGCAACGCCATCGATAGCGCCGGGTATGTAATCACCCTCCGGGGCTGAATCACGAAAACGTGCGCGCGCTAGTGCGTAGTCGGCGTCAATAGTTAACCAACGATTGACCTTGAAGTAATTATTAAACTCGAAACCCGTGCGGCGACTGCGTCGGCCCGAATCTTCCGTGCGGCCGGCATCACCGACATACACAATTTCGGAAGCATTATCGAGTTGGAACAGAGCGAAGGTGGTTTGCAAGCCTGGAATAATCTCCGAGCGCAAGCCGACCTCCTGACCAAAGGTTCTGACCAAGCCGTGGGCTCGAACACCGCGACCAATAGTGACGCCACGCGCATCATTGGAATGGTAGCCGTTGCCTATGCTGTAGTAGTACTCGGTTTTATGCCAAGGCCCGAATACCAAATTCAGTTTCGGGCTGGTGATGAAGTCATTGACTGTGGCGGTGTTATTCACCCCCACCAGCGAGGTCTCGAGGCTGGTATTGGCAAATCTGAAGTAGTCACCGCGTAAACCTGCAACAGTACGAAACCAGTCGTTCCAGTGCACATGGTTTTCTGCATAAGCGCCCACGCTGCTTTGCGCGATACGGTCTTTTCGGCACTGCTCGGTGACGCTGGGATCTGAAGGGTCGCCGATCTGGCAGGCAATCCGAGTTCTTCGCTGCGTACTGAATAAACCATTATCGATTTGGTCGTGCTGAACTTGCACACCAATGGTGTTAGCTGCTTCTTTACCTAATCCTGAGACGCTGAAAGTCTTTGATGCATTCAAGCCCGAGGTAACACGGCTATCACGCTGGTTGAACTGACTGTTTGCACCATACTCAAAGTTTGAATAAAGGTCGAGGTAGTTATTAATGACATACGCTTGTACCAGCGTGCTGCTATCGGCGCCGGCCTCGCGCCATTCGCCCGACAAACTATAGCGATGTGCGCGCGCTCCAGAAGAAGGGTCCATCGCATCCCAGCGTGAAATCAGACCTTGCTTGTACTCATTCCAGGGAATTTGGTCAGTAGAGTTCCAGCGACCGGTGTAGGCCATTGCCGTCAGGTTGAATCCGTTTGCTTGGCCACCTTGCGAGTAGCGCAAGATACCGTTCAGCTTGTTGTAATTGTCGGGGTTAACCCATGGCCCGTCGTAGTGCGATAGCTCGAGTGCGTACAGCAGATTGCCATCATTAAACTTCGGTGCATTAGTGAGCAGTGTCCGGTAGAAGCCGTTTTGTCCGATACCGACGCTCGCCAGGCCACGGTCAACCTTATCGATGTAGTAGATGTTGGCCGAGCCCGCATTGGCAAAATCGCCATCAGCAGCGTAGTAGGGGCCTTTGCGGTAATGAATTGATGAGATTAATTCGGGGATCAGTGGGTTGAGGTCTGCCCAGCCCTGCCCATGTGCGTGACTGCGCTGGTTGATGGGCATGCCATCGAGCGATAACTTGAAATCCAGCCCATGATCAAGATTAAATCCGCGCAAAAAATACTGGTTGGCTTTACCGTCACCACTGTGCTGACTGACTATTAGTCCTGGTACAACTTCAAGTACTTCGCCGGTTCGCGCCACTACACGATTACGAACCTGAAATTGGCCAGCCACGCCTTCGCCCGCGCTATCTGCCACGCCGATCAAGCTGTAGCGCGAGGCAGCGACCTCTACCTCAGGCAGACTGCGCACATCATCGGCATGGGCGCTTGTTGCGATACACGACAAAACAATGAACCCAGTGCTCAGTGGGCGGTGATGAGCCACGATCATTCTCCTGCCGTGAAAAAAGCGTAGCGCATGATACCAACAAGTGCAGCGCTTTACCGCATCGGTGCATGTGCACCGAATAAGAAAGACAACGCGCGCATCGCACCAGATTCGCACCAGATTCGCACCAGATTCGCACCAGATTCGCCATTAAAAATAATTTCAAAATACTAATATCGCATACGAAAACTGGCTATTTGAACCAACGCTGAACATATTGATTCGATAGAATTCGCTGAAAAAATAGTTGCTTTGTGGTACAACATCGGTCGAACCCAAATGCAGGTCTTGAGCGGTTCGCTCCAAAAGAAGTTCATTAACTACAAACACTTCCACCCAACTCGGAGATTTGTGATGCGCATTATTCCCACACTACTTGCTGCGCTGTTGGCGGCAGGCGTCGGGTCGGTCGCTATGGCTGACACTGCCGATGTTAAAACTCAGACGATCGTCGAGATCAAGAAGCAGGGCGCTCATTGCGAGCAAGATCCTAACTGCTTCAACCGCTATCACCCGGCGATCAAGCCAGTGGCACGCGCCAAACCAGGCGACCTGATCGTCGTGCACACGCGTGATGCGCTTGACTCGAACCTGAACATCAATTCGAAGCCGAAAGATGTCACAGCGATCGACGTCAACTTGATCCACCCGATGACTGGCCCGATTTATATCGAAGGTGCCAAGCGCGGTGATGTACTGGCGATCAAACTGATCGACATTAACCCGAATGAATACGGTTCACCACGATTATTCCGGGCTTTGGTTTCTTGCCTGATCTGTACACTGAACCGTTCGTCGCCAACTGGAAGCTGAACCGTGTTGAGGCGGTCTCGGCACAGGTGCCTGGCGTTCGCATTCCGATGCGCGGCTTCATGGGTTCGGTCGGTGTTCTGCCTGGCGAGAAGGAAGTCGACGAGTGGCTGGCACGTGAATCGCAACTTGGCGCAGTCGGTGGCGTTGCGTTGCCACCTGAGCCAACCAGCGCGCGTCCGGCAGAGGTCTGCGGCCCGAATGGCAGCCACAAAGACAAGTGCTTGCGTACCATTCCACCGCGTGAGAACGGCGGTAACATGGACGTGAAACAAATGGTCGAAGGCACCACCTTGCTGGTACCGTGCTTTATCGATGGCTGCGGCCTGTTCATCGGCGACGTTCACTTTGCACAGGGTGACGGCGAAGTTGCTGGTACCGCAATTGAGATGGGTGCAGTGGTGACCGTGCAGACCGAGATCCGCAAGGGCATGGCCTCGCTGGTCAAGCAGCCAATGTTTGAAGGCGGCTCGCAGATCAAGGCACTGGAACCCGATCGCTTCCACGCCGTAGTGGGTTACCCGCTGAAGAAAGCTGGCGAAGTACCACCGCAGTGGACGTATCTGGATAGCGAGAAGATCAAGCCGCTGACCAACCTCTCGAACGACGTCACACTGGCAGCGCGTAACTCGCTGCTGGCGATGCTCGAGTGGCTGCAAAAGACCAAAGGTCTGAGCAAAGAGCAGGCATTTGTTGTGACCAGCGTTGCATGCGATCTGCGTATCAGCAACGTGGTCGATGTACCGAACTACGCCGTGACAACGATCTGCCCGATGGAGATCTTCGACGCGAAGTAATTCTGTCTGTAGGCTCGGGTAGCGACGCAGCACTACCGCGTTGCTCCCGGGCTTTTTTCATTCGCGTATCATCCATTATTCATCGCGGTTGATGCTTACGCTGCGCGAATGAAAAAAGCTCGCTCTCACCTCACCATGCTTAGAAGACAATTCATGCAGCAGGCCGCCGGCTTGCTCGCCACCGCCTTTGTACCGGCGCTGTGCGCAAACAGGGCGCACGCTCACACACCCTACGCGCAGTGGGATGTGTTTCGCAAAAGCCATTTGCAACTGCTGACATCGCACGCCGATCTGGCCGGTGATGATGTGGGTGATCTGTGGGTGGAGGTGCTGCGTGCCAAGCTACCGCTCAGCCGGGCGATGGTCAGCCGTGCGCATGACATGCCGCGTATCGCTGCGCTGTTAAAAACCAACCAGAGCAAGCTGGCAGTGCTGTCTTATATGCACGCACGATTAATGTTCACGGGTTCACCGCCATTTGAAGATTTCGCGCCGTTGCCACTCGAGGTGGTGGTCGATGATGGTAAGTACCTGCTGGTGTCGCGCCCCGATTTGCCTGTGCATCACGGCTTCCTGATTGCGACGACCTTAATGAGTGAAGCGCAAAAATTAAACTTGATCGACCCGGGTAAGGGCCGATTCGGCATGCCGCTGCATGCAGGCGCTCGCGCATTCTTTAGCGGCGAGAAGCTTGAGATGCCAACCAGCTCATGAACTGTTTTGCCCGGTACATAACCATTTGTTTTACCCTCGCGCTGTTTGCAGTCGGTATAGCGCAAGCGCACGATTCGATTAATGCCGAGGCACGCAAGAACTACATCACCAAGATACAAGAATTACAGGCCGCTGCTGCTTCCGGCTCGGCAGCGCCGGTGCGTGCGAAAAGTCTATATCAGCTGGGTGTGACGCTAGATGAGATCAGGGATCTGTTTAACCAGGACATGATCAGTCATGGCATCGTCAAGGGGCTGGAGACTTCGCTGCTGCTGAACGAGCTGACCCGCATCGGTAGCAAACTCGAAGCATCGCCAAAGACGGGCTTGTATCTTTCGCAGCTGCAGCATTACCGTGAATCGATTCGACTCGATCCTCGCGCTCCATATATCGATCACGCGCGCTATATGCTGCTGAAAAGCCATTTCTACGACAGCTTTAGCGATAACCCACTGGTACCATTCTCACAAACCAAAGAAACGCTGGCCGAGATGATTGGTATTGCTGAGGGATTATTGAAATCCAAGCACCCGCAAATCAGTGGCGAAGAGCTGCGCTTCATTCTCGGGATTCACTACCTTCAAGCGATCAAGCAGCAGCAGGGGGATAAAGACGATACCTTGAAAAAGCTGAAGAAGCTGGTGCAAGATATGCACAAAGAGTATCCACAAAGCCTTAAGCTGCTGACGCTTGAGTCATTGATGTCTTAGGTCATCATAGATCAGTGTGCTCATGCCTGAATCACCTCAGCTTCTGCTGCCTTACCTCGTAAGAAGACAATTCTGGTTCGCTTTATTACCCATCGTACGTTTGTTTATTCAGATCACGCTCGGTAGCTTGCGTCGATTGGCATTTGGTCTGATTACATGCTCGGCCGCAGCACCATCGTTTGCGCATCAGACAGGAAATAGCTATCTCTACCTGCAGCAGGCAGATGACCAGCTCACGATTAATCTTGATTTTTATGTGCGTGACCTGGGTAACCTATTGCAAAAACCAGGTGCCGAGCCTGAGCCCGCGCCTGCTCCCGAAAAAATTCAAGCCTTACAAGCAGAGATTACTCAGCTGATTGAGAAATCACTCAGCATTGAAGTAGATGAGCAACCGCTAGCGCTACACTTCGTTCGCCAGACGGTGGTACTCCATAACGATGGCCTGTACGTGCGGCAGCAATTTACTGCGCCCGCGATTCATCCGAAAGCGCGCTTTGTGGTGGTGCGTTACGGATTTTTTACGCAGAACGATAAACTTGGGCGGGCGTTTTTCAAGCTGGCCTTGAATGGCGATGAAATTTCATCGGTATTTGATCAGGCCACCGCCACGCAGCGCTTTGCATTAGGTTCAACCAAGCGCTCAGCGACCATTCTTTTGTTTAGCCACGAGGGTGCCAAACATATTTGGGAAGGCCCTGACCATCTGCTGTTTTTGCTGACGCTGCTGCTACCGGGCTTGTTGTTGTGCGGCGCCCGATCGCCTACCGACAATCAGATGATTTCGCATGAAGATCATCAGGCATCACAGCCTCTTGAGGCTGCGCCGATCTTATCGGTTAGCCAGCATCGTGCTGCATGGGTATTCGCGCTGAAGGTGATCACGGCTTTCACGGTGGCGCACTCGATTACACTGGCAATGGCAACGCTGGGCTTGATTAGTCTGCCGGGTAAGCTGATTGAATCTGTGATCGCATTGTCGATTATGCTGTCAGCAATACTGAATTTACAGCAGCGGCTTCATATCAATCACTGGCTGTTGGCATTTTCTTTCGGTCTGATTCACGGCATGGGCTTCGCGAATGGATTAAAAGAGCTGGGCTTATCATCGTCGTATTTTATCGAGACCCTGATTGCTTTTAATGTGGGTGTCGAATTTGGTCAGCTATCGGTAGTATTGCTGGTAGCGATACCGCTGGTATGGTTGGTTCGCAGTGACCACGGGCGCGAGCGGGTGATGCGCTGGGGCTCAATGACGGTGTTGGCCATATCAACCATCTGGTTCATCGAACGTTTGATGGCGTAATGTTCACATTAGCAGACCTATGAAAACAAACCTCTTGACTGTGATTACCGGTGGCGCCAGCGGTATTGGTGCGGCGTGCGTCAGATACCACGTAAAACGTGGTGATACCGTGATTGTGCTGGATCTGGCCAGTGCCTGGTCTGAGCAAAAAGCGCATGCCTTGGGTGCTGCGGCGTTCTACGACTGCGATGTGCAGGATGAAGCGCGCGTGCGTGTGGTGGCAGATCTGATCGAATCAGCGCATGGCCCGGTCGATAATTTGATCACCAGCGCAGGTATTTTGCAGCGCAAGCTCTCGCCCGATGCCTTACCCATGGCGCACTGGGATGCGGTCACCAATATCGATCTGCGTGGCACTTATCTCTGTTGCGCTGTATTTGGTAGCAAGATGGCGGCGCGTGGACGTGGCGCGATTGTGAACATTGCGTCCATTACCAGTTTTCGTGCATCGCCGCTGCATGCCTATGGCCCCGCAAAGGCTGCGGTGGCCTCGCTCACTATGGGCTTGGCCGCAGAGTGGGGAAGATCGGGCGTGCGCGTGAACGCGGTAGCGCCTGGCTTTACGCTCACCGAGGCGATGCAAAGCGCAATCGATCAGGGTGACCGTGACCCCGCCGAATTGTCGCAGCCGACTGCAATGAATCGGCTGGTGATGCCGGATGAGGTTGCCGACGGTATTGGGTTTTTATTGTCGGATGCGGCGCGCGCGATCACTGGTATTGTGATGCCGATTGACGCCGGTTGGTTGTGTTGCAGTCATCTCGACGCATGGGGCGGCATACCTGGCGC
>VERA01000067.1 GCA_018882935.1 Burkholderiaceae bacterium
ACTTCCGCCCGACCGAAGTCGACACCTTGCTTGGTGATGCAAGCAAGGCCCGCCGGCAGCTGGGCTGGGTACCGCGTACCAGCCTGAAACACATGGTGCAGGAGATGGTCGAGGCTGATCTGGCTGCTGCGCGCAAGTATGCACTGGTCACCAGCAATGGCTTCGAGGTGTTTGCGCATCATGAATAAGCCCGAGCGAGTTTTCGTAGCAGGTCATCGCGGTATGGTGGGCTCGGCATTGGTGCGAGCCTTGCGTACGCAGTCGAATGTCGAGTTAGTGCTGCGTACCCGTCAGCAACTCGATTTATGCGATAACGCACAAGTAGAAGCTTTCTTCGCCCGATCGCAGATCGATACGGTTTTTATTGCTGCTGCCCGTGTCGGTGGTATCTACGCTAATCATCACTATCCCGCGGAATTCATTCGGCAGAATCTGCAAATCCAGACTAACGTGATTCACGCAGCCTGGAAACACCCGGTGAGCAAGTTGTTGTTCCTTGGTTCTTCATGTATCTACCCGCGTCTTGCACCACAGCCGATAAGCGAAGCGTCTCTGCTGACTGGCCCGCTGGAGCCAACCAACGAGCCGTATGCAGTCGCCAAAATCGCTGGCATTAAACTCTGCGAGAGCTACAACCGGCAATACGGCACTGATTTTCGTTGCCTGATGCCGACCAATCTGTACGGCCCCGGCGATAATTTTCATGCCGAAGATAGCCATGTACTGCCGGGCCTGATACGACGTTTTCATGATGCGGTACTTCAGTCGCAGCCACGCGTGGTGATCTGGGGCAGCGGCGATCCGCTGCGTGAATTTCTACATGTTGATGACTTGGCGAGTGCCTGTCTGCACCTGATGGCACTACCGCTTGAGAGAATCAAGCAGTTAACCACACCACAGTGCGCACATCTTAATGTCGGCAGTGGTGAGGAAGTACGAATCGGTACGCTAGCCACCATGATCGCCGAAGCGTTTGATTACGAGGGTCATATCGCATTTGATACCAGCCAGCCCGATGGCACGCCACGCAAATTACTTGACTCCAGCAAGATGCACAGTCTTGGCTGGCGCCCGACGATTACATTACAAGAAGGCATAGCGCGTACCGTTCAACATTACCTCGCGGGGCATACGACGGCTGCAATCGAGCTGGCTGGTCGCGGCTTCATAGAACGTCCGCAGCTTAGGCTCTGAGTACATTCACGAATGCCCTCAGCGCCTGATCCCTTTCTGCTGCTGTTTGCAGCAGCGATACTGCTACCGCTTGCGATTGCAGTCTGCTTGCGACGACCCGCTGTGGTCACGCTTGGATTCATTGCTATCTTGTGTGTGTTCTCATCATCCACTTGGGGGCAGCTGCAAGAAGAGAACACGATCTATGCGCGTGGCACGGGCATGTTCGCATTTTCATTGTTGAATTTACTGCTATGGGTAGCGGCAGCATCAACGCTAGTGCGGGCAAATACAGCAAGTTATGGCATGCAGCGTACATCGAGTGATGGCGTAATCGGTAGAAATGAGTCACCGTTTGCTACGTTCATTACATGCTTTTTGCTGCTGCTACTTGGGCACCTGCTGCTTGGCCTGATGTCGGGTATCGATCCGCTGACCGTGCTGGGCTATAACGGTGTGATCAATGTACTGAATATGGCGCTATTTTCGGCACTCATAGTGCATACGATTGATACCGACTCGCAGCGGCATAGGCTATTGCAGTTGCTGCTGGCATTGGCTGCGTTACGAGCCGGGTTTGGCTTGTTGCGGTATCAGTTTTTTGGTGGTGATAGCGCAAATCCTTACCGCAATTTCGAAAAGCTGGATATCAAGCTGGTGTACTTCGATATCGCAGATAACTATATTGCTGCGCTCGCCGCTTTTTGTATTGCCTGGCTATTACTCATGCCCGGTAGTCGAATGTCGCTCTGGAAGCGGGCTGCGTTGCTACTGTGGCTTGCAATGGAGGTTGCGACAGTCGTATTGTCTTTTCGTCGCTCTTCATTGGTCGGGCTGGCGTTGATGTTTGGCGTGCTGCTATGGCGGCTGCCCTGGCCACGACGAATCTTGGGTGCCAGCGTCGGTGTCGGTGCGATGCTGTTGGCTGCAGGCGTACTAATGCGTGAACGTCTGCAGTTCAACGCACCACAAACCGGCCTGCTGTCGTCACTGCTCTATGACGTCGGTCCGAGACGTGCCACCGAGGTGAGTCGCTTTTATGAATTAGAGGCTGCGGCTAAAAGTTTGGAGGGTCAGTGGCTGTTCGGTCTGGGCAGCTGGGGCACCTTCTATGGCAATGAAGATGCTCTTGACTACCATTTCGGCAAATTCGACTTTGTACACAGCGGCTTCGGCCATCTGATTCTGAAAACCGGCTTTCTCGGCTTGCTGCTGTTTATTGGCTTGCTCATCACTTGTGTGGCGCACTATGTACGCTACCGCCCTTCCTTGCGCGGCAATAGTGCCTTGCTGGCAGACGCCGGTATCGCAGGTCTGCTGTTCTGGTTTCCAACGCTACTGATCGGCACACCGATTATTGAATTTCGCAGCATGCTGCTGATCGGTATGAGCCTCGCGCTTGTCTATCTGCATCCGCGCATCATCCGTACCCGCTCGCTATACCCCCTGCCTGGATATGCTGCTGCGTAACTCACTCTGGCATCTATCAGGCTCAGCCTTGCCGGCGCTGGTGGCGCTTGCAACAGTGCCGCTGATGATCAGAGGCCTGGGCCTGGAAGGCTTCGGCGTGGTGATGCTGATCACTTCGGTGGTTGGTTACTTCGGGGTTTTGGATGTCAATCTTTCTGCAGGCTCTATCAAGTTTCTGGCAGAGCATCATGCGCGGCAAGATCATCGACGTTTCGCCGAGACGTTCTGGTTTGGTGTTGGCTTCTATGTGCTGCTGGGTGTACTGGTGAGTGCGCTGCTGCTGTTATTTGCCGATAGTTTGCTGGAGCATTTTTTCAAGGTCTCATCAGATGTACGGCATGACGCATTACTTGGCTTGCATATTGCTGCATTAGGGTTTGCTCCGCTACAGCTGCAGAATTATCTGCTAGTGGTGCCTCAAGCGCTGCAGCGCTTTGATCGCTCTGCGAGTGGCGAAGCATTTTTTGGTGTCATCGCTAATCTGGCCTCGGCCGCAGCTGCACTGCAAGGCGCTGGTATCAGCGGCGTGCTGTCGGCTCGCGTCATTGTTTCGCTTCTCAATTTATTGTGGCTGATCTGGCTGATACGGCAGCTCGCAATGCCACTTGCGCCGGCACTACCGCGACCGGAAGTGTGGCGATCTCTGGCACATTTTTCTGCGTATAGCTGGTTATCGCGTACCGCATCCATGCTGCACCAGTACGCCGATAAACTCATCGTCGGCGCACTCGCCGGACCGGTAGCGCTGGCGCTATATACCGTACCAAGCCAACTGGCCACCCGCATACTGGGGCTAACCTATCGCTTGTCGGCGGTGATTTACCCGCGCGTATCAGCACTGGCAGCTACCGGCGAGCAGCAGCAGCTACGTTCACTCTACCTCGATGCCACTCGTATTCTGACCTTTCTGAATTGTGCCGTGCTTGGCATGATCGCTATCACCGGCGAACACTTTCTCGCCGAGTGGGTGGGTATGGAATTTGTCACACTTGGCTACCCGGTGCTTTTGCTGATTACCGCCGGCTTGCTGATGGATTCACTCACAACGCTGCCCTCGCTGGTAAATGATGGCCTCGGTCACCCGAAAATCAGCGGACGGTTTGCGATTGCGCGTGGCTTGCTGGGTGTCGGTATGGTCTGGCTGGGTACATCGAGCTTCGGCATTATGGGAGCTGCCAGCGCGCACCTGCTGTGCTCATTCGTCATGACATGCTTGTTCCTCGCCTATGTGCATGGCCGCACGGTGCCATCATCACTGCAAGAAACACTACGCCAGTGCTGGGTGCCCGCAATCACTGTCTGTGCCGGCGCGTTACTGCTTATGCTGCCGCTACAGTGGTCACTTCCGCTCTCGCTGACGGGCCTGCTGTGGCTGGCTCTACTGAGTGGTTCATCACTGCTGCTGGCTGGTTGGCTTTTTATCGCGCGGGTTGAAGAGCGCACCGAGCTAAGACTTTTTACGCGGCGCCTGCTACCGCGGGTGTCTCGATGAGAGTCTTGATGGTGAGCGAAGATTTACCCGCCACCGGCATGGGTGGTTTGGCGCGCCATGTGCTTGCATTGGCACGCGCGCTCACTGAGGCCGGTCATCAGGTTGACCTGATGGGTAATGATGATGTCTCGATCAGCGATGCCGGTGAAGAGTTTGATATCAGCGGTCATTTCATACCTGCCTTGCATGGTCAGTTCACGGGCTGGAAAGAACTCACTCTCGGCTGCTTTGTACCGTATAAACGTAGCGTAATCGCGCGGCGCTTTGCGCAAGCGGTGTTACGGCGTGCCGGTCATTATGATGTTATTCACTATCACGGGCACTTGCCGAATATTGCCTACTTTATCCCATCAAATATCAACTTCATCCAGACACGGCATGATCAGGGCAGTGATTGCCTGATCCATACGCGTTTCACCCGTGGTCAAATCTGCCGAGCGACCGAGCCCAGTGCGTGCGCGCGGTGTCGCAGCGAGCAGCCGACGCGCTGGCAACGGGTGCTGTCTACTATCGCAGTAGAGCAGTTTCGCAAGCAAGTATCAGCGGGCTTTCGGCGTCACAAGACGGTGTTTGTCTCTGATTTCTTGCGTCGTAATCTGAGCCGCAGCTTTGGCCCCGGGCCGTGGGGTGTCACGGTGCCGAATTTTGTTGATGGTGCGCGGTTACGCGCATCCAGGTCTTCTGCTGATCACATAATCAATCATCAACGCTTGTACGTTTTTATCGCCGCCAAGCTCTACCCAGCCAAAGGCGTGGCGCAGTTTCTTTATGCCTTGTCATTGCTACCGACGAAACAACAGCAGCGGTTTGATATTGCTATTGCTGGTGATGGTCCGGAATTTGATGATCTGCGCCGGCGCTTCCCCCATGTGAATTTTCTCGGTTGGCGTAGCGGTAACGATAGCGTGGCGCTAGCGGCACGTGCGCAGGTAATCGTGGTGCCCTCTGTATGCGAAGAAGCATGTGCCTCAACCATCATCGAGGGTCTGTTGCTGGGCAAGACCGTGTTTGCGTTGGCATTAGGTGGCACACCCGAGCTGACGGTCTATGCATCGGCACCGCGCCAGCTTCAACTGTACGACAGCATGCGCGCGCTGGTCGATGGCTTGCGCGTATTCCGGCCACATCCGGATTATCCGCTCGCGCCACACATCCCCAACAGCAGCGCCGAGACCGCTGGTCGCCTACTGGCGCTTTATCGCCTTCCGCCCGGACCGATCACTGCATAGCTCTCAATTCGATGAATACACTCACCGTTTCTGTGATTACCTGTACCCGTAACAGCGAGCCGTGGCTGGGCGAATGTATCGACTCAGTGCTCAAGCAGCGCTCGGTTAACATCGATTATATTTTTGTCGATGGCGGCTCGACTGACGGCACGCTTGAGCGAATACGCAAGCTGAAGCGGCCTTACACCTTGCTTGAGCGTGGCCAGGAGGGTATCAGCGAAGCCATGAATGCCGGTCTTGAGATCGCTCGTGGCGATATCATCGCGCACCTGCATTCAGATGATTTTTATCTTGGCGATGATGCGCTGTACACCGTAGTAGAAGCCTTTCAGCGACAGCGCTGTCGCTGGCTGTATGGTCGCACGCTGCGCTGTATTCAAGGGCAGTTGCATGCCGAGGGATTTGTTGCGCCAAGCTTCAGTCATGCGCAACTACTGCGCGGAAATTTTATTCCGCATCCGGCCACCTTCGTGTCGCGTGAATTGATCTGGCGCGTAGGTGGCTTTGACCCCAGGCTGCGCTATGCGATGGATTATGACCTCTGGTTACGTCTGGCACGCATCGCGCCACCGCTTGCCCTGCCGCAGCCACTCGCTGCGTTTCGTGAACATACCGGTAGTTTGTCAACACGCGAGCGTGCGCAAGCCATGCGCGAAGATCTACAAGTCAGGCTTTCGCATACCGGCTTCAATCCAGTAGCGCGCGCTGCGCACTGGCTGCGTTATGCGGTACGTCGACAGCGCGAACGGCTCTCGCAGCAGCAGGTGGCTCATGCGTGATTTCGCGCTGATACTGGCCACGGTTGGCCGCACCGTCGAACTCAACCGGTTGTTTGATACGCTCGCAGCGCAGAGCTACCGCGACTTTGAGGTTATCGTCGTCGATCAGAATCGCGATGATCGGCTGCTACCCGTACTACATCGCGCGCGCTATCTGGGCCTGGTGTTGCGGCATCTGCGACATAGCCCGCCGAATCTGGCACTGGCACGTAACGCAGGGATCGCTGCTGCTGATGCGCGCTGGCTTGGTTTTCCGGACGACGATTGCTGGTATCAACCACAAACACTTGCACGTATCGCGCTGCGCAGTCGACGGTTTGATCATCCGCACGGAATCGTCACGCGCTGGGTAGAGCAAGATCCGCCCTATACACCGGCCGCACTGAGCTGGGAACGCTCGTCGCGCTTTCGCGATCTTCCGGTGTCGTCGATTACGCTGTTCTTTCAGCGCGAGCTGCTTGATCGTATTGGCGGCTTCGACGGGCGGCTCGGTGTCGGTCAATGGTTTGGTGCAGCAGAAGAGACTGATATCGTGCTGCGCGCACTGCGCGCGGATGCGCGCTTGGTGTATGAACCGGGCGCCTTGGTACACCACCGAGTCGCGCTTGATGCCAGCGCTCCCGGCAAAGTGATGCGGCGCGCCGCAACGATGCGGGCACGTGGCACCGGCGCCTTGTATGCCAAACATCAGCTACCCCTGTGGGTGATCGGGCGCGGGCTAGCCTCGCCGATCATGAAGCCACTGCTACGTGGCCGTATCGGTGCGGAGCTTGCCCATGGGGCTGCAATCGCGCGTGGTCGCTGGCAGGGTTGGTTGGGCTGGTGGTCGCAACATGGCGCTGATCAGACGCCGCCGCTCACCGGCCGCACCGCGCTGCACGGAAAGTCATGAATACCGCCCGGTTCTCGATGTCAGTGGATGATGGCCATCCGCTTGATCTGCGCATGGCGGCGCTGCTGCACTCACATCAGATCAAGGCAACCTTCTACCTGCCCTTATCAAATCAGGAAGGCATGCCGGTATTGGCGCCGTCCGAGATGCGCGCATTGGCGCAAGCGTTTGAGGTGGGTTCGCACACACGATCGCACCGCTTTCTCACTACCCTGCCGGGTGCAGAGGCCTGGCGCGAAATTAATGATGGCAAGCAGCAGCTACAAGACCATCTTGGTAGCGAAGTCGAGGGCTTCTGCTACCCCGGCGGTCGCTACCAGCACCTGCACCGGCTACAGGTACGCGCCGCTGGTTTCCGGTACGCTCGCACAACGCAAAACCTGCGCATCGATACAGATTTCCCCGGGCTGGAGATGCCCACCACGGCGCAGTTCTATCCGCATTCACGTACGGTGTTTCTTCGAAATTTCATCTCACAACGGCACTGGATAAAACGCCATGCTGCGCTTAGCGTCTCACTGGCTACTGATGACTGGTTGAACCGACTGCATGGTTTACTGGATATGACAATACAGCAGCGTGGCCTATTCCATTTATGGTGTCACTCGATTGATATTGAGCAGCTACAGCTGTGGCAGCAGCTGGATGCTTTTTTATGCCGGGTCGCCCGCGATATCGGCACAAAGCAAAGACTATACAACCGCGAGCTGCTGCAACCACTACCCACACAACAGGCTTCTATTACACCCACCACCCATAACGATGATTGAGCAAACCACCATACTCGGTACCCGCATTGATGCATGCGCATGGGAACCGCTACTCGGCCGTATCATGCGCTGGGCGCGTGAGGGGCAGTCGCGCATGCTCTGCCTGTGTAATGTGCATACGCTTGTGACAGCGCGTTACGATCAGCAGCTGGCAGGCGCATTACAACATGCTGATCTGCGACTACCCGATGGCGCACCGCTGGCCTGGCTGATGCGCCGCCGCGGCTGGATAGAGCAACAGCGTATATCCGGACCCGACCTGATGTGGCAAGTCATTCGCGAGGCGGAAAAGCAGCAGCTACCGGTTTTTCTACTGGGGGGCACCCCCGCCGCGCTGAGCCAACTACGCCGCGCCTTGATGCATGCATATCCACAGCTAAAACTAGCCGGAAGCCACTCACCGCCGTTTCGTGTGCTGAGTGCTACTGAGCAGCGTGGTATCGGTGCGCAGATCAATCGCTCGGGCGCACGTATCGTGTTGGTTGGTCTAGGCTGCCCCAAGCAGGAAATGTGGATGGCCTCACAACGTGGCACCATTAGCGCGGTCATGCTGGGCGTTGGAGCAGCATTTGATTTTCATGCGGGGCATGTACGGCGCGCACCGTTAGCATGGCAAGGTATGGGGCTTGAGTGGCTGTACCGCCTGCTTCAAGAACCGCGCCGACTAGCGCGACGCTATCTGTTGACCAATACCTTGTTTTTACTGGCACTACCGTTTGAGCTTTGGCGTTCGCGATGAATCATTACCACTCGTCTTGAGTTCATCAACAATCTGTACACGCCATGTGGCAAAGTCAAGCATGCCCAAGCCCTCGACTTCGGCGAATGGCTGTGGCGGGTTGTGATACTGGTTACCGCTAAATTCTGCAAAGCGCCTGACTGTGGTACTTCCATGGCGACTCCACAGGCGGTACACCGGCACCTGGGGTGAACCTGAAAACTGATTTCCGTAGATTCGGTTGCTACTGATGCTAGCGAACGGTGCGGTTTCATTGAACAGCATATGCTCATGCCGATTACCGATAAACCGGTTAGCGACAATGTGGTTGTCAAAGCCGTTATGCAGCTCGATACCGCCACCACTATTCTCGATATGGTTGTTCTGAACTAACACGCCGTTTGCGAAGTCATCAAGATAAATACCATAGGTACTGCGCCCCGCAAGATCAATGATACGGTTACCATCGATCACCGTATTTAGTTTTTTTCGGTCACGCGCAAAGGTATAAATGCCGCCGCAATCTGCCAAACGTAAACAGGCGCGCTTGATAATGTTGTTGGTCACATGCGCATCACGAAATACACGAATACCAAGATAAGCCGCATCACTGATCTGATTGCGCTCGATGACCAGATCGCGCGCACTTTCAAACACCAGCACCCCTTTCGAGCGGCGTGGCATTCCTAACATGCCGACACCAGTAAAGCGACTGTCGCTGATAGAAATCGTATGTGCGTCGTCATCGGCACGTACACCATGCTGCTGACTTCCATTGACCACGATGCCAGATACACGTGCGTCGCTGCCGATCAATAAGGCATCTTCAGCACTGTTGATGATATCGGTGTCACGCACTGCGAGATCTCGACTACCGCTACCATCAATACCAATTTTGGCACCGACTACTCGCACCCCGATGATCGTCACACGTTGAGAACCGCGCGCATCAATTGCCCGCGCTCCGGTGGAGGCCCACAGGCGCCCCTGCGGTGTCTTACCGTCGCGAGGCCAGATCGAGAGTACGCCGTTGTGCCAGGCCCATTCTCCCGGCGAGTCCAGCATCCAGCGTTTACCCTCCAGGTAAAACGATGTCTCGGGCAGTAAACCAAAACCGTCATCATCGCCCTCAGCGAGGGTCAAGACACCGGATGCATAGCGCGTGATCAAGCGACTTTGAATCAGCCAGTCGGCGGCGCGCCAGACTATAGTTGCACCACCCAAATCTTCATTCGGTAGGTGTGCCCTCAAATGACGTGGTGACTTTCGCTGACCCTTCAGCCACGTTGCTATCGTGTTTGGGTAATGCGCCAGTGTGATGAACTCGTCATCGAGGCGCACTTGTAAAGGCTCCGACGCCAATGGTGCATTCCAGATCTGTGGCTGATACGGGTCACGCTGCCACCCCTCCACGGGTACCGCCGGAGTGAGCGTCGCCTTACCGCAAGACCCTGCGGTTTGTATCGTTACATCGCGAGCCTCAATTAGCTTGAGCTCGCCACTGTAAATCTGACCGCATTGCAGCCAAACTGTCTGATTATCATGAACCCCTGAAGGTACCGCCAACACGGACTGCGCTTGTGCAAACACGGATATGTGAATAATCGCGAGTACGATCAAGATGAAGAGGCGCTGCACCTAATGGATGATGCTATATCTGCGCAGCTACGATTTATGCTGGCACAAAAAAAGGCCAGCATGATGCTGGCCTATCAAACATCCGATACTGCCGGATGTGCTCACCCACTCATTTATCGGAAAGCTATCGTTGTACTTTGCTTTCGGCGCCGCTCGTACAAAGCTATTTTCTTCAAGATTTAAATCTTCCAAGCCCGCACATAATTCACTTCAAAGGAATTACCGATACCAGTTGGCGTGGTGTTGTCAGGCTGACCTGATGCGCTGCCATACCAAAGATCGAGCATCAGGTACATGGGGTCTGGCATTGAGACCGCCTTGCTATATACCGGCTTGCCATCGAAGTAAAAGGTTTGCAGACCCGCTTCCCACTTCAGTGCGTACTTGTGAAATGCGGCAGACAAATCGCTGGTTACCATCGTCTTGGTGCCGCCGAGTTTGCCAGCATCAATCCAGATCGTCGCTGCATAGGCAGTGGGGTGAAAGTTAGCATCCGACCACCCGCTATTCGGACCACCGCCGGCGTAGGCTTCCATGATGTCGATCTCGGGGCGACGGGTACCGATATGGTTGAATAACCAAAATGCTGGCCAAGTACCCTTACCTATCGGAAGCTTGGCTTCAATTTCGAAGAAGCCGTAAGTTTGATAATACTTACCGTCAGTATCGATGGTTCGGTTAAAGAATTTTCCAGTTGCATCGCGTTGTGGCCAGATTTTCAGGCTACCGTTGGATACGGCGTAGTTCTTGGTCGCATTACCGGCCTCGTACCAAATACGATCATTCCACTTGGTCGTATCGAGTGCGGTTCCGTTGAACTCCTCTGAAAACGCGGCAGTGAATTTTCCGGTTTGACCAAAGGGCTGAGGCGTGGTGGTCGCTGTGGTTGAACTGGTCGCAGTGCCAGGCGCAGTTCCAGTCGCAGTGGTGCCCGCTGATGTGCTTGTTGATACGGTACCAAACGTGCTACCTGTGCCACCCGTGCTGCTACTGGTTCCGCTGGTGGTGCTGGTCGCGGTGGACGTAGCGGGCGGGTTAGTAATGGTGCTGGTCACACCGGTTGCTGTGGTGGCTGATCCCGTTGTCACCGAGCTGCTGCTCAATGACGCGGTTTGCGTTAAGCCATTGGCAAATTTAGTGGTGGCACTAGCAGATGTGATATTCCCATTAGCGTCCATACTGTACTGCGCTGTTCCGGTACCAGCACCACATGCGGTGAGCATGGCGGCGACGCCGGTAAAGGTCGTCAGCGAAAGCGCCCGCATGGCGGCGATGTTGAATGACACTTTTAAGGTCAAGTCGTTCTCCTACGTAAATTATCTGATCCCAATCAAGAGATCGCATGCAAATGCTTGTGTCAGAGCATTGCTTTACGAGAAGAGTTCCCAAAAGAATTGAAAAAAAGCAGGGCTAGTCGAATGTACTAGCTATGAAATTCGTTCGCTCCAAAAAAAATCGAAAAAAAGCAGGGCTAGTCGAATGTACTAGCTATGAAATTCGTTCGCTCCAAAAAAAATCGAAAAAAAGCGGGGCTAGTCGAATGAAATACGGTCACTAGCGACCAGAAGCACCCTTGCCAAGTGAGCGAACCGGTTTGATCGCTGATGTAGGAGGTACATCGTTGATACTTGATCCGATCGGCATACTGCTTGATTGTTTCAGCTCCGCTAACACGTGGGTAGCGAGACGAATTGCTAATGCGGTGATTGTGATGGTCGGGAAATTTGCACCCGCTGTTGGAAAAACCGAGCTGCCGGCGATGTAAAAATTACTATACCCATGTACCCGGCAGTTACGATTCACCACACCTTTGCGCTCATCATCATGCATACGCGTGGTACCCATATGGTGCCATGTACCCTCGGGCTCGAAACTAGGCGGCCACCCGGATTTTTCAATGGCGGGAAGCGCGCTGACACGCGCAATATCTTTTTTATGCAGTGTCTGGCTGATTAAGGCGAGTGTTTTATCGGCGGTACGCCGAACCATCGGATCAAGCCTCCAGCATACCTCGACCCGTGGAACCCCCAAGGCGTCACGCTGTGTAGTTGATAATGTGACCCGGCTATCCGGGTCAGGAAGCGGCTCGATAATCGCTTGAAAACCGACATTGCGAATAAGAATACGTGGGTGAAATAGTCGTGTAAAGCCATAAGACAATGTGTTCACCGGATCGCGCGCCATAGCTACCATATCAGCAGTGAGTGTGTGCC
>VERA01000068.1 GCA_018882935.1 Burkholderiaceae bacterium
GTGCTGACACTGCACGACTATTCACCATGTTCGCCTCGCCACCGGAGCAAACGCTGGAGTGGTCGGGTGCTGGCGTTGAGGGCGCGCATCGCTTTCTGCGGCGCGTATGGACTTATGCGGTTGCGCATGCTGCCGAGCTTGACCCAGTGCTTACAGTAAATGCATCGGATGATGCCGCCATTAAAGCCTTGCGGCTGGAAATGCACAAGCTGCTGCAACAAGCGGACCATGATTACAGCCGGCTACAGTACAACACAGTGGTCTCGGCCAGCATGAAAATGCTGAATCTTCTGGAAGCGACCAAGTTATCTGACAGCCCGGCAGCGCGTGCTGCACTGGGCGAATGTGTCAGTATCTTCTTGCGCGTGCTGTACCCGGTGGCGCCACATGTGACGCATGCGCTGTGGACAGCACTGGGCTATGCGCATGCCCATGGCGATGTGCTCGACGCACCTTGGCCGCAGGTCGATAGCGCTGCGCTGGAGCAATCGCACATCGAGCTGATGGTACAAGTGAACGGCAAGCTGCGCGGCAAGATCACGGTAGCCAAGGACGCTGATAAAGCGAGTATCGAAGCTGCTGCGCTGAGTGATGACAACGTGAAAAAATTCGTTGATGGCACCGCGAAAAAAATCATTATCGTGCCGGGTAAGCTGGTAAACATCGTGGCCTGAAGGAGAAGCGATTGAACAAGTGCACGCGCGGTTTATTCGTGCTGATGATGGCGGCACTGGTCGCCAGCTGCGGCTTCCAGCTACGCGGCTCGACGCCTGAGACTCGGCTAGCCTTTGAATCGCTGTATCTTGATGCGCCAGTCGGCACCCCGCTGGAGCGCGACCTTCGCACCATTATCCGCGCCGGCAACACGCAGTTGGCCGGGGACGCGAAATCTGCGCCGGTTACGCTGCGAGTTCTGTCACAGCTGCAAGAGAAAAAAGTGCTGACGCTAAATGCGCAAGGCAAGGTGCGTGAATTCAGCCTGACCTATCGCGTGCGCTTCGAGGTCGCAGATGCAGAAAACAGGAAACTGCTGCAACCCCCCGAGATCGCACTGCAATCCATCCTTCCGTATAGTGAAGAACAGGCGCTGGCAAAAGAACAAGAGGAGCGTATGACCTTCGAAGACATGCGCCGTGACGCGGTGGCGCAGATCATGCGACAGCTGGCACGGGTCAAGCCGGAGCAGCTATAGCCTATGCAGGTACGCGCCGACGCGCTCGATGCGCACCTGGAAAAATCCCTAGCGCCGCTTTACGTTATCAGTAGCGATGAGCAGCTGCTATTACTTGAGACCGCTGATCGCATACGCGCCAAGGCGCGCGCTACCGGATTTTCCGAGCGAGAGGTACTGGTTGCCGAGCGCTACTTCAAATGGCCTGAGTTGCAGTCGGTGCAGCAGTCCATGTCATTATTTGGTGATCGTAAGCTGATCGAGTTACGCATCCCGAATGGCAAACCAGGCAAAGAAGGCGGTCAGGCATTACAAGACTATGCAGCCGCTTGTTCGGGAAATGAAGCAGTCGACACGCTAACGCTGATCACGCTACCTAAGCTCGACTGGGCGACACAAAAAAGCGCCTGGGTCACTGCCTTGCAGAAGCACGCGGTATACATAGAGATTCCAAACATCGAGCGCCAGCAGCTGGCAGCCTGGATAGGGCAGCGTCTGGCAGGCCAAGGCCAAAGCGCAGACAAGCATGCGCTGGAATTCATGGTCGATCGTGTCGAGGGTAATCTGCTGGCAGCGCATCAGGAAATTCGCAAGTTATCCTTGCTGTATCCTGAAGGCCGATTATCGCTGGAGCAGATCCAGGATGCGGTGCTGAATGTCGCGCGTTACGATGTATTCAAGCTGTCGGAAGCGATGCTGTCAGGCGATGTCGGGCGCGTCACCCGGATGCTGGATGGTTTGAAGGGCGAAGGCGAGGCACTGCCTCTCGTGCTGTGGGCGATCAGTGAAGAGATACGTACACTCCTGAAGCTGAAGATCGGTACCGATGAAGGTCGGCCGCTGGCGATGATGCTCAAGGAGTACCGCATCTGGGGCCCACGCGAGCGGCTAATGGCACCCGCAGTCGCCAGAGTCAAACTCGCCAAGCTGCGTGATGCGCTCAGTAAAGCGGCGCAGGTCGATCGACTGATCAAAGGATTACACGCTAAGGATTTTGCGGGTGATGCATGGGATGCGCTGCTGCAGCTGGCGCTGGTCGTAGCTAGGAAATGACAACAATGGATATTCAACACCTCATGACTGACATCGGGCGCGCGGCGCGTAAAGCATCGCGCGCCATGGCCAAGGCAGATACTGCGGCGAAGAACCGCGCGCTGCAACTGATTGCCGCGGCGATTCGGCGCGATGCTGCCTTGCTGACCGCAGCGAACCAGCAAGATCTGGAAGCCGCACGTGCGAACGGCCTTGCTGCTGCGCTGGTGGATCGGCTAACGTTATCTGAAAAAGCGATCGCCACCATGGCCGAGGGGCTGGAGCAAATTGCCGCACTGCCCGACCCTATCGGTGAAATCACGAATATGAAATACCGCCCCAGCGGCATACAAGTCGGCCAGATGCGCGTGCCGCTGGGCGTGATCGGCATTATTTATGAGGCTCGCCCCAACGTCACGGTTGATGCCGCCGGGCTGTGCATCAAGAGCGGTAATGCCACCATCCTGCGTGGTGGATCTGAGGCGATTCACTGTAATCAGGCGCTCGCACAATTAGTCAAAGAAGGTTTGGCAGGTGCTGGTTTACCGTCGGAAGCAGTGCAGATCATCGACACCACCGATCGCGCTGTGGTGGGTGCGATGATCACCATGCCGGAATTCATCGATGTCATCGTGCCACGCGGCGGCAAGGGCTTGATCGAGCGCTTGATGAAAGATTCCAAGGTACCGATGATCAAGCATCTGGATGGTATCTGCCATGTGTACATCGACGACAAAGCCGATATTGCCAAAGCACTACCCGTGGCTTTCAACGCGAAATGTCATCGCTATGGCACCTGCAATACGATGGAAACGCTGGTGCTAGCGCGGGGCATCGCGCAGCAAATCTTGCCTGAGTTGGCAAAGCTGTTTGCAGAGAAGCAGGTACAGCTGCGGGCCGACAGCGAAGCGATGCAGATACTCAGTGGCTATCCGATGCTCAAAGCCGCCAATGAGGAAGACTGGCATACAGAATATCTGGATGCGATTCTTTCAGTGAAGATCGTCTCTGGTGTCGATGAAGCAATTGATTTCATCAACACCTACTCGTCCCAACATACCGACAGCATCATCACTGAAGATTATTCACGCGCGCTGCAATTCCTGCGCGAAGTTGATTCCGCGTCGGTCATGGTGAATGCCTCTACACGCTTCGCCGACGGATTTGAATACGGGCTCGGTGCCGAAATCGGTATCTCGAATGACAAGCTGCACGCGCGCGGTCCTGTGGGTCTGGAGGGTCTTACCTCGGTGAAGTACGTGGTGCTGGGCCATGGCGAGGTTCGGGTCTAAGCGATGGCTTATCTTTGGATCAAGGCGCTGCACATCGTCTTTATCGCCTCGTGGTTTGCCGGGCTGTTTTATTTGCCGCGGATTTTCGTGAATCTTGCGATGGAAACTGAGCAGGCAGCGATTGATCGGTTGCTGCTGATGTCGAGAAAGCTATACCGCTTCATGACCATCTTGATGATTCCAGCGCTGGTACTTGGGCTTATTCTGTGGCTCTACTACGGTACCGGTGTGCAGACCCTGTGGATGCATGTGAAGTTGATTATCGTACTGCTGCTGATTGCTTATCACCACCTGTGCAAGCGGCTTCTTTCCACATTCGAGCGCGGCGAAAACACCCGTAGTCACATCTGGTATCGCTGGTTCAATGAAATACCAGTGATCGGAATGATTATCGCAGTGGTGTTGGTCGTACTTAAACCCCTCTGACACTACCCCTACAGGAAGAAAAAATGAGTAAAACTGTCGAGTATTTTGTCGCACCGCAGTCGCCTTGGACTTATTTTGGTAATGCACGTTTAATAGCTATCGCAAAAGAGCGTCATGCAAATATCGCCTTGAAACCGACTGACATGGTGAAAGTGTTTGCCGCTTCAGGTGGTGTGCCTGTGGCACAGCGGCCGGCGCAGCGGCAAGCTTATCGACTTGCGGAGTTGGCGCGCTGGCGTGATTTTCTGGGTATGCCACTGAATCTGCATCCGGCGTTTTTCCCGGTATCCGGTGAGCCCGGTGCTCGCCTGATTATTGCTGCGCTTCAGCGTGACGGCACTGATGCAGGCCTCGCGCTGCTCGGCGCACTGGGTCGTGCGTGCTGGGCCGAAGAAAAAAATATTGCTGACAGTGCGACACTGGTTGCCATAGCCGACAGCATCGGCTTGAAAGGTACTGATCTGCTTGAACTATCCGGCACGCAGGCGGTGCACGCCGAGTACCAGCAAAACACAGAGCAAGCCATCGCTAACAATGTCTTTGGTGTGCCCTGGTATCGGGTAGATGGTGAAGGATACTGGGGGCAAGACCGATTGGATTTTGTCGAGCGTATGCTGCAAAACAGTTGATTAATCTGGCTGGATCCCGGCCGTCGCCGGGGTGACTACGTCGAAGCTGTTCGTTCATCTGGATAATAATCCGCACTCTGTAGGCTTCTTTAACGGTCATCCCGGCACAAGCCGGGATCCAGTGATTTTTTCATTATGCTGACATAGCTTGTCGAGCTAACTGAGCCCGACAACAACGGACAACAGGTACACCATGTCATATTCCTTTTTTTGTCCTTGCCCGCGCGGGCTGGAGATCGCACTTGCAGAAGAGCTGCATGAGATCGCAGCGCATAGTCGGTCACTGAAAATTCACAATAGCGTTCCCGGTGGCGTCCACTGCTCGGGTACGCTTGCAGATGCGATGCTACTGAATCTACATTCACGCATCGCCTCGCGTGTGCTGCTGAGAATTGTACAAGCGAGCTACAGCAGTGAAGATGATGTGTTCAAGCTGGCACTTGGCGCACGCTGGGAAGACTGGTTTGATAGCGATCGCACTATCCGCGTCGATGTAAATGCGATCAAGTCACCGCTCAAGAGCCTGGATTTTGTCACCCTGCGTATCAAGGACGCGGTCTGCGACCGGTTTCGCGGCATCTCGGGCAATCGCCCCTCGGTAAATACGCGAACACCCGATATGCGCATTTGGGGCTTTCTGGATGCGCGCTCAGTGACTCTGTATCTGGATAGCTCGGGTGAATCATTATTCAAGCGCGGGTGGCGCATAGAAACTGGTGATGCGCCGCTGCGTGAGAACCTCGCCGCCGGTCTGCTGCGAACGGCTGGATGGAAACCCGGCACGCCCTTGCTCGACCCAATGTGCGGGTCCGGCACGCTGCTTATCGAAGCCGCACAAATGCAGGCGGGTATCCCGCCCGGTATCAACCGTCATTTTGCTTTTGAAAAATTCAAGGCATTCAAACAAGCTGACTGGGACGCTGCACGCGCCGCGCTCAAGCCGGTACCGCCACCAACCACGCCGAGTATTTTTGGCAGCGACATATCAGGCGATATGCTGGTCATGGCGCGTAATAATTTGCAGCGCGCCGGCATTCAATTCGACATACCGCTGAAGCAAATTGACGCACAAGAGGTGAAGCCCCCAACAGGTATTCCGGGTCTGCTGATTGCCAACCCGCCCTACGGTGAGCGAATTGACATGCGTGGCGACCGCTCGCAAGAACCCGACGCCATGGCGCTTGCTTTCTTTAATGCATTTGGCAGCACATTGAAACAACGCTTCGCTGGCTGGACCGTTTGTTTGTTTACCGCCGATCTGACGCTCCCGCGAATGCTGCGACTAAAAGAGTCCAAGAAAACGCCATTTTTCAATGGTGCGATCGAGTGCAGATTATTTCGCTTCGAGATGGTGGCCGGATCAAACCGGCGTGAGTCGACCGCAAACCACGTCTGACATCAACACTGACATCAATATCGATCAAATCTGACATCAACATCGTTTTAATTTTGCTCCCAGAACGCACAACGCAAACCAGCTTGCGACCATGAAAAAGCCGCTTCTGACGAAGCGGCTTTTTTTACACCGTGGCAGATCAGTCTGCTTTTTTCTGACCTTTACCAAACCAACCGGAGACGGTGTTTTTGGTAGAGTCATAGGCGGACGACATCGTCTCGCAACCTGATGACAGCACAACAACTGCTAGCAAGACTGAGGCGCTGACGCAATTCTTCAATATTTTCATCGTATGGTCTCCCAAAAGCACCTGATATGCCTGCAGCATTGATATGGTGCGAGTTATTCAAGCCTTGGCACCCGCTTGCCTTAGCCGCTGTAATGCGAGTCCGCATTTTAAGGCCTGCACCAAAATGTCGCCAATCATGCCAACGATTTTTAATCAGCGATTTGCGCGGCGGCGCTAGTCAATTATTATTTTGGCATTAACATAAGCGTCATCCGTTAAAATAAACGCCAACGCGGGTGTAGTTCAATGGTAGAACGGCAGCTTCCCAAGCTGCATACGAGGGTTCGATTCCCTTCACCCGCTCCATCAGCTCTGCCTCAATGAACCAAGCTCCGCCCCGCAATAGCGTGCCCGATCGCTCCCTGCCCTACGATCCGACCGAGCGTCGCATCCGTAGCTTCGTCACGCGCATGGGCAGACTCTCGGATGGACAAGCGCGGGCGCTGGAAACGCTCGCCCCACATTTCTGTATCCCTTACGAAAAATCCACCGCAGATTTCAGCAAGGTGTTCGACCGCACGGCTCCCACCATTCTTGAAATTGGTACCGGCATGGGCGAGACCACGGCGCATATTGCCGGGCTTATGACAGACATTAATTTTCTTGGCGTCGAGGTACACACGCCTGGCATAGGTAGCCTACTGAAGCTCATTCATGAGCATAGCCTGCAGAACCTGCGGCTAATTCAGCATGATGCTGTCGAGGTGGTAACGCACATGGTTGCGCCAGCCTCATTAGCCGGCGTGCATATATTTTTCCCTGATCCGTGGCATAAAGCGCGTCATCAAAAACGACGGCTGATTCAGACGCCCTTCGTGGAGCTACTCGCGTCACGTATTTCCGCGGGCGGCTATATCCACTGCGCAACCGACTGGGAAAATTATGCAGAGCAGATGCTGGAGGTACTATCTTCATCGCCCAGCCTGATCAATACTGCAGCAAACTTTGCTGAACGCCCCAGCTATCGACCGATTACCAAATTCGAGCGCCGCGGATTACGGCTCGGACATGGGGTTTGGGATTTGGTATTTCGCCGGCGTTGATAACCGTGCGAATCTTGAAAATTGAAATCCCGGTTCAAGCTATTTTTTACTCAAACCGGAATCCCAAAAAATTTACATCGAGCCTTTAATAGTCAGCTGGCAGGTTCCAGCCGCTGGCGACCAAGTGTGGATTGTAGATTGTCCACTCGCCAGTGGATTCGAAACGTAAGGTGGTGTCAATCTGTAGCTTCGCATCATCGTCAATGGCTACCGGATTTCTCCGTTCATTCTGCATCTGGCTCTGCCGAGAAGCATTGCCGAGGTTATTGGCATGGATGGTAATGTTAACCTGAACAACCACGCTGCCATCTTTCTCGCGCTGATAAATAAATCGCTGCTCCACTCTGCCGCGAGGAATCAGCGGTGTTCCATCGAATAACTTGATTGGTGAGGTAGTACCCGGAAGGCCGCCGCAGCTTAATTGCTGCAGCAGGTTAACGATGTTTTGTGAAGCGACATTACTGATATATCGTGATCTGCTTTCGCCGTCAGCGTCCTGATTCAAATATTCAGCCAGATCAAGCGGAGAGGCGAATGGTTTTGCAGAGCCATCCGGCATTTGGCGTTCATGACTCACCCCTGCACGGTAGTAATCCGCGATAAACGTTGGCATAAAATGTTGATCGATACGTTCACGCTGATCATCTGGAAGATCTCTGAATTTTTGCCCTTTATCTGATTTATCCAAATTCCAACTATTGAGAAATTTTTTTGATCCCTCACGCAGTAAGTCAGGATACGGATTTTTTGAAAAATCAATTTCCAAACTAATCTCCGCGTATTGAGAGCGAAGTGCGGCATCAGCTGCAAGTGCTTGCAGCTTTTTCGTATCAAATGCGATATTTTTTTCAGAAAGAATACCGATCATCTTTGCATTCAGCATCATAGTTCTTCTTGTTTCGCCTGAGCCGATGAATTGTGGATCCTTCTTAAGCGCCGTATAAGCCTTGGCCAGCTGATTTCTGATATCAACGGGTATATCTTTTAGCAAATTGTTTTGCTTCTTTATTGGCGTTATTTTTCCAGGAGACACACCACCAGAGCTACTGGGTGACACGTGCGAAGTAGAAAAACTCGGTACGATCTTTTCGGGCAAGCCCGCCAGGTTGATTTTGAAATCATTGAATTTTCTGCTGACTTTTTTTTGCAGCGCACGTGACCGATTACCGCGAGGGCTTGATGCTTTTTTCTGATCTACTTCCCTGGACGTGGATGAGGAAGATGAGGAAGACAAAGCAGATTCAGATTGCGCACTACTATCAATGCGCCTGGGTGTGGCTTTAGGAGAATTACCTGATTCCTGCTGATCCGACCCCCTCGGCGTAATTTTTTTTAGCCTCGGACTATCTTTAGCGAGTTTGCTATTACGTGGGGAGCTAAGCCCGCCAGTTTTATTAGCGCCGCCGGAAGAAGCGCTTGGTACTTTAGACCTTGCTGCCCTTGAAGAAATGACCGGTGGTGTATGAATAGTAATCGCGTCGGTTGAATGGCCTGAAGATGCGCTATTGGCAGGATTAGAATGCGACGCCGATAAATCCAACACAGGTACCTGCCTGACTTTCATCTCAGGGCTTTGCTTTATGTTAGTTGCCTTATTTCCCGAACCAAGGGCGATCTGATGTTGATTTTGACTTTGAGGGGTCGATTGGGGCGGCGACCGAAAACTTACCGATTTTTTCTGCTGTTGACCCGTGCTGCCCGGGGTTGGTGTTTGCCGTTCACGAAAACTTACCGACTTTACTTTACTGACTGAGGGTGTACCCATTGGGAAGCTCCTTATGACCTGTAGGGAAAGTACGACCCCGCGTAGGTAACTTCCGAGCAATCAATCGTTCCGGTGCTAGTTTTGATTTCCGGGGATGCGCTTGCACTCGACGCGGCTGATGGATACTCGGCGAGGCCTACGGATATTCGGCGAGGCTGATAGATATTCGACGCGTCTTGGCGACTATTACGAGATGTTATTCAGCCCAGTTCACCCAGCCGGTCAGCGCAGTCACCAGAACTACCGCACCAAATACCAGCCGATACCACGCAAAAATCATGAAGTCGTGCGAGCTGATGTAGCGCAGTAGCCATCGGACGCACAAAAAGGCGGAGATAAATGCCGACAGCGCGCCCACGCTAAACATTGGCAAGTCAGCCGCCGATAGCAGCGCACGCTCCTTGTATAGCGAGTACACGGTTGCACCGAACAAGGTCGGAATCGCCAAAAAGAAAGAAAATTCAGTGGCCGCGCGTCGCGACAAGCCGAAGGCCATGGCACCGATGATGGTGGCCCCCGAGCGGCTTGTACCGGGAATTAGCGCAAGGCACTGCGCAAGCCCGACTTTTAGTGCGTCAGCTGCACTCATGTCTTCGACGGTGTCTACTCGTGAATACATCACGCGGCGCTGGCGGCGCTCGACGATGATAATCACAAACGCCCCAACGATAAACGCTAGCGCCACCGGGATAGGCTTGAATAAATATGCCTTGATTGCTTTGCCGAACACCAGACCAAGGATGACTGCGGGCAGAAATGCAATCATCAAGTTCACAACGAATCGTCGGGCGGCGATCTGATGTTTGAAATCCAGAATCACGCGTGCGATTCTGACGCGATACTCCCAGCAAACAGCAAGCATTGCACCCGCCTGAATCACGATTTCAAAGACCTTGACTTTCTCTCCGGTGAAGTTGAGCAGACTTCCGGCGAGTATCAAATGCCCGGTAGAGGAAATCGGCAGGAACTCAGTCAAGCCCTCGACAATGCCCATGATCACGACTTGAATCAACAGCGTCAGGTCCATACCGGTCGCACACAAAGCAGAGAGGAGGCCGAAGCTTATCATGGCAAGACTTATTCAGAACGTGCGACGATTGGCCGACAAGCAGGACGTGTTCCGGCTATTAGAAGTCACCTTTCGATCGGGCGCCACTCACAAAATGTTTTGTCGCGATAAAAAGTAACAACCCCCGGCTTACTAAGAAGTCGAGGGTTTTAAGAGCAGCAGTTTTTCCGGGCAGGCTAGCCACCAGAAAAAAGCAACGCCCGATCAGAGTCGCCTGCATGCTTAATCTTTATTTTTTTCTTTCTCTGGCGTGGCTACTTGATTCAAGACTGCTACGCTCTCCTCACTACGCTCGGTCTCAACCTCGCTGCTATCGCTGGGCTCGGTTTTGCTCGATGCAGAAGCTTCTTCCTCATCGTCCAAATCTTCGGCGAACGGACTATTTCTTAATTCGCCCAAATCCAAGCTCGGCACGAGAGGTGACTTCGCGCTGAGCGAACTGGTTGTCTTACCTGTCGATGGGCTGGTACTGAGTTGTCGCTTGGACTGCGCCACATCCCGCTCGGCCTGTTTACGCTCGTCACTTGCCAGCTTTGCAAAAAATGTCTGCGTCTGCTGAAGGCTTGGTGATAAGCCTTCACCTTTCTGATGAAGGCCTTCAAGATACGCCTCTAATTGCTGCAAACAAAAGGCTGCTGGCGCGAATTCAAAATTTTCATAGTTGGCACGCTTTGCGATTGCGCTGTTTAGAAATCTGATCAGTCCGGGATCACGATTCATCAGATTAATTTTTTTGAGATATTGATCCAGGTCGCGCGCTCGGCTACGTTTGACTTGGTTAGTACGTTGATCGGTTTTTCTTAGCAGTAAACCTTCGGATGACTGTACGCGCTGGGCGGCAGTGCCCGATCGGGGTGACACAAGCGGTTGTGTCGTACTTGATTTTTCTTTTTTTCGGGGCGAGACCAAACCTTGGATGAAGTTGCCGAGGCTGGGAAGTTTGCCAGTACTGGTGGCATCAGGGCCGGAGATTGTCGCGCTCCGTGCGAGCTTCCTCTTGGTAGCCTCCTCTTTAGCAGTCGCTGCTACCGCTTCTTTGCGTCTCAGCTCGGCAGCTTTTGCAAGCGGCCTGAAGTACGTCTCAAATGCGGTGGGCTTGCCCTCAGTTGAGGCAATAATATCGAGCACAAAATCGTCAAACAAAAAAGATGTGTAGCGGGCGATCTGGGCGGTCAACTGTCCTTTGAATTTCACCCATTCTCGTTCTGCATGCTCCGACTTCTGCGCATCGACATTAAAAGCGTTTACCCAAACCGGACTTAGCCCTCGTATGAATAGCATGCCGATGACCGCGTTCTTGACCATGTCGAACAGCTGATTGGTTGGGATATCTTGCTTTTCTGACCAGTGAAAATATGAACGAACAATCTCTTTCAAAAATACCTTAAAGTCTTGCGGCAAGGGAGAAGACTCAAGGTTTTTATCTGACCCGTAAATATACTTCTGCAGTGGCTGCATAACGTAATCAAACTGTTCACGGAATGCCAAGTTATGCAGGGTCTCTTGTTTGGCATTTTTTCCTTCCTGTTTTACCAGCAGGTTTTTGTACGGGCCTGACACAAATGCATCGAATCGCTCCCGAACCTCGACTCTCGCCTGCTCTGAATCCGGGTTTTCGAACACACTCCTGGCGAATGGCGATAGCAGATGCTCGATCACATTGATCTCAGGTAGTACGTTGGCATCACTTACAGCAAAATCGACGAGCCCGCATCCATCTCGCAACGGCTTCTGAATATTTTCCGTGGTGGGTTTATTGGTATAGAAATTGGATTCCAGCCCGACAATCAAGCGTGCGATCTGTTTAGGTCGCGCATTAAAAACAGGAATAGACACGATTTTTTCTGGGTTTTGAGGATGCGAGACCGTCCTTTTTCCCTGATAGCCAGCGCGTAAGCTACTTGCGATTGCCGCAGGCACCTTGTCCCCCGGCACCTTGGTCTTAATATAGGGTTCTTTTTTCTTGGTGTTCGTTTCCGCCGAGCCCAGCGTTGCGGTATCACTGGCGGAACTGCCGTGCTGGGTGCTGCCGGGCTTTGTGGGGAGCGGTGGCAGGGCTCCGCGTGGTGACAGGGTCGGTTCGGTCGAATTTTTCTGGGTACTGGGTGCAACATTGCTGGTAGAAGGAAGGCTGCCGCTAACCGTGGCTGCCACCCAGGTACCGGCACGCGGTCTTGGCCGCTGTTGTACGGCTGGTTGCTGCTTGCCCTTGGAGTTGCCGGTGCCAGACGCGCTCTCTTTAGACGAGGTATCAGC
>VERA01000069.1 GCA_018882935.1 Burkholderiaceae bacterium
CCCGGCAAGCTTGGTGGCCCAGGGCGCAGGCAAGCCATGTCTTGCCCACACCGGTGGGGCCAGTGAGCAGAATATTTTGTGCTTGGCGAATCCAATCACATGAGCTAAAGCTCACGAGTTGCCGCTTTGACCTGTCTGGTTTTTTCAAGCCAATTTCACTTAGAGACATTGGCTCCGTTGGTTGATTTGTTTTTCCATTCCGACATGAATTCCGCGGGCGTCTTGTAGCCCAAACTGGAATGCGGTCGCACTTCATTGTAGTGCTTGCGCCATGCCTCAATAATCACCCTCGCATGCGCGCGACTATAAAACCAGTTCATCGCCAAACATTCGTCTCTGAACTTGCCATTGAAACTCTCGTTGGTACCGTTCTGCCAGGGTTTGCCAGGCTCAATGAGCAAACTGCGCAAACCCTTTGCCGCTGCCCATTGCATAAGCGCCAGGCTGACAAACTCGGGGCCATTGTCACTTCTCAGGACTAATGGGCAACCTCGCTCGTCGATCAACCGCTCTAATACTTCAATCAGATGTTGGCTTCGGATCGAGCCAGCCGCCTCAATACACAAGCTCTCCTTGCTGAATTCATCAACGACCGTCAAACACTTCAGTTTCTGGCCATTGGCACAGCCGTCAAATACAAAATCGTACGCCCACACCTGATTCGGCGCCGTCGCCACAAACGGCTGGCGCTCGTTACTGCGATACCTTTTACGCGCCTTTTTCGCAGGTACTTGAAGCCCTGCGACGGCCCAGATCCTGGCCGCTCTGTCTCGCCCAATCGTCATACCATCGCGCTGCAAAAAGACCCGAACACGGCGCGAGCCAAAGCGTGGATATAAAGCTGAGTACTTATGCATCCCGCTAATCACAGGGGCATCTTTGAGAGGCATCCTGTACGTATAAACCAATCCGGATCTCGCAACACTCATCAGCGTACAGGCGCGTCGCTGGGTCACACCTCGACCTATCGCATACCGAGCTTGCTCGATACGCACCTGTACGCCTACCATTTTTTTGCGGCGATTTCCTTCATCACCTCAATTTCCAAGTCACGCTCGGCAAGAATCTTTTTGAGCCGGTTATTCTCTTGCTCAAGTTGCTTTAAGCGCCTGACGTCATCGGTACCCAAATCGCCGAATTTCTTGCGCCAAGCGTAGATCGACGGCTCACTGACCCCATGGCGTTTGGCCACCTCAACGACGGGGGATTGATCTGCTTCTTGCAATATTCGTACGATCTGTTCATCTGTAAATCGCGCTCGCTTCATCACTGCTCCTCCGCTAAGAGGAGCCATTATCTCTAATTCATCTTGGCTCGAAAAAGTCAGGACAGGTCACTAGGCTTTCAATGGTCAGACGAGTAAAGACGAGACGTGCCGATTGATGAGGTAGACAGCCCAATTGGTCATGCCGGCGTAAGCCGGCATCCAGGATTTTTTTGCTGGGCTCCGGCCTTCGCCGGAGCGACAATAGTCGAATAAATCGCTGGTTTCCCATGAAAAAAGCGCGGACTGCGCCGCGCTTTTCGCCAAAACAAAACCTGATCAAGCCGAGAATGACGATCCGCAGCCGCAGGTGGTTGTCGCGTTGGGGTTCTTGATGACGAACTGCGCGCCTTCAAGATCGTCTTTGTAATCGATTTCCGCGCCGACCAGATATTGATAGCTCATGGAATCAATCAGCAGTTTCACACCGTTCTTCACCATGGTGGTGTCGTCTTCATTGACGATTTCATCGAAGGTGAAACCGTACTGAAAACCCGAGCAACCACCGCCCTGCACGAACACGCGCAGTTTCAATTCGGGGTTACCTTCTTCTTCGATCAGTTGTGCGACTTTGCCGGCGGCGCTGTCGGTAAAGTTGATCGGTGCCGGCATTTCGGTCGGTGCATTCATGTTGGAGCTCCTTGCAGCGTAGCTGCGTGATTATAGCGGCTAGGGGTGTTGGCCGCAGGCGCTGACAGGCTGCATGTCAAGGCGCGTTGACTTCGTGATTATGCGCTCGTCGGCGGTCAATTCAACCCTATCCTGTGAAGGGTGATCGGGGTGTTACGGCAAGATCGGCACATGCATCAGCCCCATGGTTTCTTCCAGGCCAAACATCAGGTTCATGCACTGCACGCCTTGGCCGGCTGCGCCCTTCACCAAATTATCTTCGACCACCAGAATCACCAGCAGGTCGCCACCACCGGGGCGGTGCAGCGCGATGCGGCACATATTCGACGCGCGCACCGAGCGGGTCTCGGGGTGGCTGCCGGCGGGCAGCACATCGACAAACGGGTCATCGGCGTAATGCTGCTCGTACAGCGACTGCACATCGATACCGCGCGCCTCGGGCAGTAAGGTGGCGTAAAGCGTGGAATGGATACCACGAATCATCGGCACCAGGTGCGGCACAAAGGTCAGCCCAACCGCACGCCCTGCAATAGCCTGCAAGCCCTGCACGGTCTCGGGCAAATGACGGTGCCCAGACACACCATAAGCCTTGAAGTTATCCGAGGCCTCGGCCAACAAGGTGTGCACCTCGGCCTTGCGACCTGCACCCGACACGCCCGACTTGCAGTCAGCGATCAGCGCAGACTCATTCACCAGTGGCTTGCCTTGCGACAGCAAAGGCTTGAAGCCAAGCTGCATCGAGGTCGGGTAACACCCTGGCAAACCGATCAGACGCGCCGTGCGAATCGCCTTCCGGTTGACTTCCGGCAGCCCATAGACCGCCTCGGCCAGCAGGTCCGGGCAGCTGTGCGGCATGCCATACCATTGCTCGAACACAGCGGAATCTTTAATGCGAAAGTCGGCAGCAAGGTCGATGACTTTCACGCCCGCCGCCAGCAGCTCGCGCGCTTGTGACATCGCCACGCCATGCGGCGTCGCAAAGAACACCACATCGCACTGATCAAGGCGCGCTTTTTCCGGTGCCGAGAAAGCCAGCGACACATGCCCGCGTAACGAAGGAAACATCTCGGCCACCGGCATGCCATCTTCTTTACGCGAGGTGATGCTGCTCAGCGTGACCTGTGGATGTGCCGCAAGCAGTCGTAGCAGCTCAACGCCTGTGTAGCCGGTGCCGCCAACAATACCTACCTTGATCATTCCTGACTCCCGAAACTCGAATGAGGAAAACTATGCGTTGTGTCCGTTGTATCCATTGTGTCGTGCGCTACGAGAATCGCATCGCAAGACAAACATAGCCAAACATACAGCCAAACATGTAACTAAATAAAAAAGCCGCCGGGCAAACACCCGACGGCTCCGAAGAACAACCGCAAACGCCGGATTAACGCTTGGAGAACTGCTTGGCGCGACGTGCTTTGCGCAAGCCAACTTTTTTACGTTCAACTTCGCGCGCGTCACGGGTGACGAAGCCGGCTTTCGACAGCTCTGGCTTGAGCGCGACGTCGTAGTCAATCAGTGCGCGGGTAATGCCGTGGCGTACCGCACCGGCTTGACCCGACTCACCGCCACCATGCACATTCACCATGATGTCGAAGCGATTAACGTTGTTGGTCAGCTCGAGCGGCTGGCGAATCACCATCAGGCCGGTCTCGCGAGAAAAATACTCCGCTGCATCCTTGCCATTGACGACGATCTTGCCGCTGCCCACTTTGATGAATACACGGGCAACGGCGCTCTTGCGGCGGCCGGTTCCGTAGTTGTAGTTACCGATCATGTCTGTTCCTTACAGTTCGAGTGGCTTGGGTTGCTGAGCGCTGTGTGGATGCGCATCGTCGGCATACACCTTCAGCTTCTTGGCCATCGCATAACCCAACGGACCCTTCGGCAACATGCCCTTCACCGCCTTCTCGAGCGCGCGGCCCGGATGCTTGGCCTGCATGTCGCGGAAATTGGTTTCGTAGATGCCACCCGGATAACCGGTGTGACGGTAATACTTTTTGTCGAGTGCCTTGGCACCGGTCACGCGCAGCTTCGCGGCATTGACCACGATGATGTAATCACCGGTATCGACATGGGGTGTGAATTCTGGCTTGTGCTTGCCGCGCAGACGGTGTGCCACTTCGCTGGCGACACGACCGAGGACTTTGTCCGTGGCGTCGATCACAAACCAATCGCGCTGGACTTCGTGTCCTTTAGCGGAAAAGGTTTTCATGATGCATCCTTGATGAGGTAAACCCGATGTGGTGGTTCTGCCGGTGGGTTGCTTGGCTTTGAGCCAAATCCGAGCGGCGGACGCTCCCTTATTGTGGACCCCCGTCCGGGTGAATCGGGGAACCCGAGAGTATAAAGTTTTCAAGGACTTGGCGTCAAACAAAAGAGCGAGATCGCGCCTTACCGTTAAACTAAGGGTTAATCTCGTTGGCTGTTTGGCAATTTAGGCTTTGTGCGGCGCCGGCAGCGCCCGCCATGGCGTAAAGCAATACCCACTGCATCAATTTGAACCGGAAGGAGAGTGAGATGGAATGCACCGTGCGCTGGACCGGCTTGTCTGGCATGGGCTTTGTGGCCGAAACTGGCTCCGGGCATGTGGTGAACATGGATGGCGCGCCCGAGGGCGGCGGTCATAATCTGGCGCCGCGCCCGATGGAGCTGGTACTCGCCGGCACCGGCGGCTGCACTGCCTTCGATGTGGTGCTGATTCTGCGAAAGAGCGGGCAGGATATTCGTGGCTGCGATGTCTCGCTGAAAGCCGAGCGGGCCGAGAAAGACCCGAAAGTCTTCACCCAAGTGCATTTTCATTTCACGGTGCGTGGGCGTGACCTCAAGACCAATCTGGTTGAGCGCGCTATCAAGCTGTCACATGAGAAGTACTGCTCAGCATCGATCATGCTGGAAAAAACCGCGCAGCTGACGCATTCGTTCGAAATTGTGGACGACTAAATGCGGTAAGCAGCGGTGGTCATGACCTTGGCCATCGCCTGCATGACCTTTTTCACCGGAAGCGGCAACTCTGCCGCGCCCAGCTGGGCTGCTGCTTTTGCATGGGCCGCCTCATCGTCGCGCATCTGGGTCACGATCGCGCGCGAGCGAAGGTCGTTCGCCGGAAGTTCATCAAGGTGGCGATCGAGATGCGCCTCCACCTGACGCTCGGTCTCCACCACAAACCCCAAACTGATGGGGTCGCCTAATTTTGCGGCGACTGCGCCCAGCGCAAACGACCCTGCGTACCACAGCGGATTAAGCAAGCTCGGGCGTGCGCCGAGCTCTTGCAAACGATCTCTGGTCCAGGCCAGGTGATCAACCTCCTCCTCGCCGGCCTTTTGAAACTGCTCGCGCGTCTGCGCAGTTTTTGCAAAGGCAGACTGCGCCGCATACAAGGCTTGCGCGCATACCTCTCCGACATGATTGACCCGCATCAAGCCCGCCGCGTGCGTTTTTTCTTGATCGCTCATTGCCGCGTCGGCGAAGCCACTGGCGGGGCTAGGACGCGCCGCAGTCGCCACGCCGCTAATAGATCTGAGGGTTTGATCGAATACGCCGATAGCGGCGTCGAGCGAAGTCAAAAAGTTGCTCAATTTTTATCTCAAAAAGAAAATGTGTTGTTGGAAAACGACAAAAAGTTGCCGAAAAGGCTAAGAAACAAAGATTAACTTTGCCGCAACCTCCAAGTTTTGCTTCAATGCAAGGTGACTTCTGGATCCTACGGGCTCAGAGCGTCGCGTGCGGGTATTCGGTGGTTCAAAACACGCTTGTTCTTAATGACCGAATACCGACGGCGAAATCTTAGCATCACAACATTTTGGAGATTACTCGATGAAAAAAACTCAAATGGCTCTGGCAGCAGTGGCGCTGGTAGCGTCGACTGCCGCAATGGCACAAGTTACCGTTTCTGGTTCGGTCGATACCGGTGTTGGTAGTTTCAACTCCGCTGGCGCTCCTGGCAGCAACAAGATTGGCTTCCAAGAGGGTGGCTTGAACGGTGGTTCGATCATGACCATTGCTGGCTCAGATGACCTCGGTGGCGGCATGAAGGCTTCTTTCACCCTGCAAACTGGTTTCGATGCTGGTACCGGTGCAGTGAGCAACGGCGGTGCCGTTACGGGTAACAGCGTATTCAACCGTCAATCGAACATCGCACTGAGCGGCGGCTTCGGTACGATCACCCTCGGTGGTCAAGTGAGCTCGTACATCGTCGGCGCAACAGGTACTCTCCTGCCTGGTTCTATCTTCGGCGCATTTGATGTTTCAGCGATCGCAGCACAAGATGCAGCTCAAGGCGGCGGTAACACCGGTGGCTTCTTCACCCGTAATGCAGTGACCTACTCGACTCCAGACCTCGGCGGTGCAAGCCTGAGCGTTCAGAAGCAACTTCAAGGTAACGATGCAGCCAGCTTCGACGGCACAGCAGCGTCTGGTTCGGCGAGCTTGGGCGATGTCAAGGCATCGTTTGGCTACCTCGACCGTACCGATCGTAAATCATGGACAGTTGGCGCATTGGCACCGCTCGGCCCAGTGACTGCCAGCCTGCGTTACACCGAAAGCGACCCTACTGGCGCTATCAAGGCCAGCACGCAGATCCGCGGTGGTGTTTCGTACGCACTGACCGACTCAACCACACTGACAGTGCAGCACGCTGCAAACAGCGGCTCGCTGAAGGGCGACCTGACCAGCGTTGGTGCTGTGTACTCGCTGTCGAAGGCAACTAGCCTGTACGCTCACTACAGCGGCGCGAGCGCAGGCTGGAATGCATCGGCATACGGCGCAGCGGCTGCTTCGGCAACCAAAGGCGGTAGCGCATTTGCAGTTGGTATCGCAACCAACTTCTAATCGGCACCTCAAGCTGTTAAAAGCCACCCCTCGGGGTGGCTTTTTTCTTCTGCTTGTCTTGTTAAACTACAGCGCTCCGTGCGGCTTTGATCGTTATCATTGTGTATTCTCGTTCAACACAAACTTCGCTCAAGATATTCCTCGGGTGTCTGCTGGCGCTCGGCCTGTGGCTGATCGCAAGTAGCTCGCATGCGCAATCAAGCAAGGCAGCTACGCCCGACGACGGCGCACGCTGGTATCTCACTTTATCCCCATACACGAAGCACTACTACCCCAAGCCTATTCACAGCTATGTGTGGCTGGTCGGTATCGAGCGCTATGACGCTGACAACAGCGTGATGGGCGTGGCGTACTTCAACAACTCGTTCGGGCAGGATAGCGTCTACATCTACCCATGGGGACAGGTTTATCCGAATTTCTGGGGCTACGAAAAGCTCACCGCGAAGTGGTCTGCGGGTCTGATCTACGGCTACGTCAAGCCATGGGAGCATAAGGTACCGTTCAACTACAACGGCTTCTCACCCGGCTTTGTGCCGGCGCTGAGTTGGAAACTCGGCAGTGGCTACGAGGCTCAGGTCAGCTTCCCGGGCGGCGCTGGTCTGATGTTTCATTTGCAGGTACCGCTGAGTGCTGCGAGAAACTAGCGCTTCAGGAATCTCGACTCTTCTTCTCTCAACAGCTGTACCTGACCTGGACTCGGGCTCTGCACCGATTGTTTCAGATCGCCCCATGCATAACGGCGACTGACGACACGCTCAAGTACTTTACCGTCGATCAGGTAAGCGCTACCCATGTACGAGGCGACGACAGTGCCACGCGACTCGGGTAAGTGCAGCAGGTGCTGTCCATTGCTGTAGTCGGTAACATCAGAGTGACAGCCTAAAGCCGATTGCATCAGCGTCGGCACGACATCCTGGTGCAAAGACATTTTCTGCTCGATGCGGCCCGATGCGATACCGGGTGCGCGCACGATCATGGGCGTATGCGTCTGCCAACGCGTGAAATTGCTTCCGTGCCCCCAATAGCCCAAGCCATTCTCATTGAATTCTTCGGCATGGTCTCCGGTAATTATCACCCACGTATTACTCAGCTTGCCTTGACGCTCTGCTGCATCCAGCAGTTTTCCAACCAGCGCATCGAGAAAAAACAGGCTGTTGTAATAATCATTTTTGTAGGGTCTGTTATCAGTATGACGATCGAGTGCATAGCCGCCCTCGACTAAAGGTAAGGGCTTGAAGCGCGCGTACTCGGGTGGGTAGCTGTAGGGCGAGTGAGAGGACGTCAGAAACACAAAGTCAAATCGTTGTTTTTCTGGTGACGACAAGCTGGCAACGTAGCGGTCTACCAGCGCAGTATCAGGCAGGTTGTCGATGAAATCTGCCGCCGCAATCTTGGGAAAGAACATGCGCTTCAGCGAGAAGCCGTCCAGATTGGTCGAGGTGAACACGCGGGTTCGATAAGCTTGCGCGTCGAGGGTTTGTGTGAACAAGCTCGGGAAACTTTCCGGCGCAGAGCGCGTAAGCTCGAAGTAGTTGGGATGTAGCCCATACATCAAACCAAAAAGACCCGGCACGGTGACCGCACCGCTCGATACGTGCTGCGTAAATTGTGTGGCGGTTGTCGCGAACCGTGCGATATTGGGTGTGATCCCGGTTGTCATTGCATCCGCCTGCCAACTCTCAAGCACGATCATCAGAATTGATGGCGGGTCGGATAGCGGCGAGCAGTTTGGCTGCGCACGCGGGTACTGTACGATGCCGCCGCCATGGGCCGGTGCATTGTCTGCTTTGCCGTAGGCAGCAGGAAACAGGGCGGGCCACCACGCGCTCAGGCGTGGCGCGCTGGCATAGGCCTCGACCGGGTAGTAGATGGGTAGGAAAGGACGGTACAGCGTGATCTCATCTCGCAGATAGTGACTTGCCCATATGTGAATCACCGAGTTGATGACCAGAGTAAACGGCATCAGCAGCAAGCCCGCCGCGAACCATGGCCAGTGATGTCGCCGACCGCTACGGGCGCTGATAAACAACCACAGCACCAGCGCCAGCAAAGCAACAGCAAGTAACGCAAACAGCAGCAGCACGAACAGCGGGATGCCCATGCCCTGAAAATCACGCAGAAACATCTCGACCATCAAGATATCAAGATGAAAGCGATATAAGTTGAATACGGCGATATCAATCGCGAGATAGACCAGCCACACCCAACCCAGTAATGGCCAAAGCCAGTGAGTCATTCGAAACAGGGCGAGTGGTAACAGCACCAGAGCGGCCAGCAATAGCAAGGTGCCGTAGTATCCGATCACGCTCCACTGGTACAGCGCGGGCAAGGAGGTTTGAGCAGCCGGCGCATCTTTTAAAAACAAGCCGACTGCGGCAGCAGTCAACAGGCAAAGATAGAACGTCAGCTTGAAGTGGCTGCCGATGCGCGTACGCCAGTGATTCATGAGGTGTGGTCTTGCATCATCACCGCAAGACCTTGCACGCGGTGATGGGCCCGCAGCGCCGGGCGGCATACCGCCCGAAACAAATCGCTAGTTTTTGGGCTTGTTGTTGGTGGCAAGTGGGATGGAGCTCGACGGCACAACAGTCGACGCTGCGGGTAAGCCGGTTGTGGGTGCGGCAGCAGCCACTGGCACTGGCGTGACCGCTTGCTCGGCGACTGGCGCAGCCTCGGCAGCGGGCTCGGGAGTTACCACTGGCTCGGGTGCGGCAACGCGCGGCGGCTCAGGCGCACGCGCCGGGACGGCAGGCGCCTCGCGCCCGACCTTGTAAATGCCGCCTTGCAGCGAGCCGCCCTTTTTGATTTCCAGTTCTTGATAGGTGATGGAACCAGCCACTAAGCCGGTAGCCTCGACCAGCAGGGTTCGGTTGGCGACCGTAGTATCTGTTAAGGTACCAGCGACACGCACGTGGTTGGCAGTGGTTTGCCCATCCATGGAGCCGTTTTGTTGAATGAACACGGAATCAGCGCTGAGTTGGCCTTCAAGCTTGCCATCGATGCTGGCGACGCCAGGCACTTGCATGGTGCCTTTCATGAAGACACCTTCCCCCACCAACAGTGAGCCGGACGCGTGAATCTCTGCCATATTGTTCTCTTTCGACGAGTTTGAGAAGAAAACAGCCTGCCGCATCATACAATTTTTTTCTCATTTAAAAAACATTATCGACAACTTTAATAATCATTTGAAAACGCCCGATATGCCCGATCCCAGACTCATACTGTTTGCCGGCCACGCCGGTACCGGCAAAACCACGTTGGCCAAACGAGCGGTGCCGCTGCTGTCGCAAAAGTTTGGCCATGACTTTTTTTTCCTCGACAAAGACACTGCCTATGGCGCGTTCAGTTCGCACATCATGGGCCTGCTCACGGGTGATCCGGCGGATCGCGATAGCCCGACCTACCTGCAGCATTTACGTGATCAGGAATACTCAGGCCTGCTCGACATCACGCGCGAGAATCTGGAAATCGGCAACCATGTGATCTTGGTCGGTCCGTTTACGCGTGAGATTTTGGCGGGTAAATTTTTTCAGCCGACGTCACTCGGTATGCCGGAGCATACGGTGAGCCGAGTTGCATGGATTGATCTTTCCAGCGAAGAGGCCAAGCGACGCATTCAAAAACGCAATGACAAACGCGATCACTGGAAGCTGGCTAATTGGGAGACGTATATGAAGCGACGTGTCGAGCCGCCGTTGCATCCGTCGTTAATGCGACTGGACAATGGCAGCTTCGATGCCGCAAAGTTTGATGCGCTGCTGGCGTTTTTGTTGGGATAATTTTTTGGGCTTGCTTTGAATAAAGCCAGCGATCGAATCGTCAGAAGGAATTAGCTGAGGACAGGATGCCGGCCTGCACCGGCATGACGTACTGAGCAATGTTCGCTTAATCGAGTGCTTGATACACCAGCGTCTTGATCATGCGCCGATACGACTGCCGAATCGGCCCTGGTGTTTGCGCCATCATGACAGCGACCAGTTGCTCTTTCGGGTCGATCCAGAAGAACGTACCTGCAGCGCCGCCCCAAGCGAAATCACCTTCAGAGCCGGGCACTGCGGCAATGCCTGCTTGCTGACGCACCATGAAACCCAAACCAAAGGTGTAGCCCTGTATGCCCATCAGCACTTCACCCGGCTGCACCGGCGTAGCAACCTTGGGGCCCAGATGATCAGACGCCATCAGCGCCACCGTGGTGCGCGACAGATAGCGCCGACCATCGAGCGTGCCGCCATTGAGTAGCATCTGGCAGAAGCGCAAGTAATCATCGGCAGTGGTGGACATGCCAGCGCCGCCGGATTCATTACCGGTTGGCTTGGTCACGTCAAGCACTGGCATGCTGGGGCCGCCGGTTGCAGGGTCAAGCTTGAAAGGCTCAGCAATGCGCGTCACCTTGGAAGCCGGGACCACGAAATGAGTGTCTTTCATACCAAGTGGCTTGATGAGTTTTTCATCGAGCAGCGCGCCTAGCGATTTACCGGAAATTTTTTCCAGCACGCGACCGAGTAAATCGGTAGATAAACCATAGTCGAAGGTGGTACCAGGTTGCCAAACGAGCGGCGCTTTGGCAAAGGCCTCAATCTGCTGCTCGGGTGACATTGCGATGGAGACCATCGGGATTTTTGGCGAAAACAAACCCGCCTCTTCATAAGCCGCCTTCACGCTGGCGAAGCGGGTAAATTCACCGTAGGTGATACCCGATGTATGCCGCAACAAATCGTGCACCGTAATGGGCCGCTTTGCGGGTTCACGCGGGCTGTTGGGATCAGCAGGATTGGTAAGTACTTGTAGATTAGCCAGGGACGGGAAAAACTTTGACACCGGGTCTGTCAGCTGCAGCTTACCTTCCTCGACCAGCATCATGGTCACCACGGACACTAACGGCTTGGTCATGGAGTAGGCGCGGAAAATCGTGTCGCGCTTCATCGGCGTGCCGGCGTCTTTATCTTGCCAACCCAAGGATTCAGCGTGCACTACCGCACCCTTGCGCGCTACTAGTACAACCGCACCTGGCATGCGACTGGCGTTGATCTCGGCCTCGATGACACCGCGGACACGAGCCAGTCGCTGTTTCGATAGACCTTGCGATTCCGGGGTGGCTGAGGGGAGCTCAGCGCTGCTGGCCGTAGTCGCCATTGACGCCAGCAAGAACGAGGCGCTGATGAGCCGCAGGCGCTGCAGCTGACGTTGGAAGGTATTGATGTGCGCTGGTTTCACGAAGTTCATGGCAGACCTCAGATTGTTTTTATACGTTAGCTTAGGGTGTCGAGTGTTCGGCACCGGTACTGCTGCGGCCTCACCACCAATGGCAACACATCAGCCAGTTTACGCTAGCGTGCCTTGAGCCATGCATCGCGTAGCTTGGTGGCAGCAAGCGGCTTCTCCAACATCGTCAGGCTGATTTTAGGCGAAGTATCGGGCAGCAGACTGACGGCGAAGGACATTAACTCATCGCGACGAAACGCATGAATCTGAACAGTATCGCCGACGCGATACCGCGCCAATAAGCTATCTAAATTTGAAGCAGTCACGCGCAGATCGTCGATGGCTACCAGAGTATCGCCTGCGGATAAGC
>VERA01000143.1 GCA_018882935.1 Burkholderiaceae bacterium
TCCGAGAACACCGGTCGTATCGCGTAGTGACCCACCGGCTCGATCGACGTAATCTCCACCAAGCGCTTGCCGGTCTGTAGCGTCTCCTGCCCCGGCCCATGGCCACGCACCTCGGCAGATGGCGACAACACCCGCAGCATCTCGAACGAGAGCGTGTAACTTTGATCGCCGAAGGCAAGCTCCAGTGTGCGCGATGCTTTGTGGAGTGTAATGGCGGTTGGGATTGGGGTATCACTCATAGGCTTGCAGGATCAGCTTTGGTCAAAAAACGGTGCATTGTGACACTTCGGCATAAAGCGTGCCGACGACCGAGTGGGATAAGCGTGAGGAATATTCGCCGCGCTTGATAGTACAGCCGCAATACATTCCCCGAAGAACACGACAAAAGAACGATCTACCTATCACTGACAAAACCTGCGCGTAGCGGGTTTTGCTACCCTCAACTTAGCGAAGACGAGCCCGCGAAGAAAATTGAGGCGCCCCTGAAACGGATTTCAGAAATCTGGAAATCAACAGTTCTACCCTCCGACCAGGGTCGCTATTTGTATACGCTACAAAGCACCGATGAAAATCTAAAAAACAAAGTACGCCAGCAGCAGTGGCAGACTCTTCGTAAAAAAACACTGAGCACCATCGAACAAGCCGTTCCAGTTACAAATACGCAGACAGCCTTTGTTTTATTGTGGCTCGCAACGCCTGAAGCCGCTCCCGCCTTACCTTCAGCGGCTGGGCTTGCGACTGAAACGCACGTTGTTCCTGCCCCCATATCGGCTGCGGAAAGTGTGTATCGTCGGCGTAGCGTGGAATAACATGCCAGTGCAGGTGCGGTACCAGATTACCGAAGCTGGCAAGGTTGATTTTATCGGGCTGCATTACCTCGCGCACCACCAGTTCTACCTGCCACAGCACATCCATCAGTAGCATGCGATCAAGCTCAGGTAGGTCGGTGACTTCCTTGATATGGTCTTGCCATATCACGCGACAAAAGCCGGGGTAGTGCTCATCGTCTACCAGCACCACGCGAAACTGCCCTGCCTGATGCAACAATTCACCACCCATGCTTTCACATAGCTCGCAGCCAGCAACAGGTGATGCCGGGTGCTGGCTCATGCTTGATTTACACGCTGATTCATACCCTGATTCATTTCCTGACCCATGACCTTATTCATGCCCTGATTCATGCGCTGATCCACGCTCAAACCAAAACACGTTCTATGCCACCATCGTTAGCGCGCGCCACATACTCGGGCATCCAATCTTCGCCAAGCAGATGGCGCGCAATCTCAACCACGATGTAGTCGGCTTCGGTATTGGCGTCGTCGTTATAGCGTGACAAACCTTGCAAGCAAGAGGGGCAGGAAGTCAAAATTTTTACTTCGCCCTTGAAGCCATCGGCACGCAAGCTATTTGCTGCTGTAGTCATCTCGATCTCTTTTCGGAACCGCACCTGAGTCGAGATGTCCGGGCGGGTGACAGCCAGTGTGCCCGATTCGCCGCAACAGCGATCATTTTTTTCGATTTTCCGGGCATCGGCTGTCGTGATCAAGCTGTTCACCGTCTTGAGCGGATCCTGCTGCTTCATCGGGCTGTGGCAAGGGTCGTGATACATGTAGCGCGTACCATTGACGCCTTCCAGCTTGACGCCTTTCTCCAGCAAGAATTCGTGAATATCAACGATGCGGCAACCGGGGAAGATTTTTTCAAACTCATAGCCCTGCAGCTGGTCGTAGCAGGTACCACACGATACCACCACGGTCTTGATGTCGAGGTAGTTGAGCGTGTTCGCCATGCGATGAAAGAGCACGCGATTGTCGGTAATGATTTTTTCGGCCTTGTCAAAATCGCCGCTGCCACGCTGAGGATAGCCGCAGCAGAGATACCCCGGTGGCAGTACGGTCTGCACACCGACTTGCCATAGCATGGCCTGTGTCGCCAGGCCGACTTGCGAAAATAATCGCTCTGAGCCGCAACCCGGAAAGTAGAACACCGCCTCTGAATCAACGGTGGTGGCTTTGGGGTTGCGAATAATCGGTACGAACTGATTATCTTCAATGTCGAGCAAGGCGCGCGCAGTTTTATTCGGCAGCTTGCCTGGCATTTTTTTATTAACGAAGTGAATGACCTGCTCACGCACTGCAGGCTTGCCAACGGTTGCGGGCGGCGCCTTGGTCTGCTTGGTGGCGAAGTTCTTCAAGAAATCATGCGCAACACGCTGCAGCTTGTAACCCCAGCCGATCATGAGCTGCCGGGTGGCGTTGATGGTGGCAGGATCAGTCGCGTTCAGGAAAAACATCGAGGCGCGCTTGCCGGGGTTGAATGAGCGCTGGCCCATTTTGCGCAGCAGATTGCGCATATTCATCGAGACATCGCCAAAATCAATATCGACCGGGCAGGGGTTCGCGCATTTATGGCAGACCGTGCAGTGGTCGCCCACGTCTTCGAATTCTTCCCAATGCCGAATCGATATGCCGCGCCGTGTTTGTTCTTCGTATAAAAAAGCCTCAACCAGCAATGATGTGGCGAGAATTTTATTGCGCGGCGAGTAAAGCAAATTAGCGCGCGGCACATGGGTAGCGCACACGGGCTTGCACTTGCCGCAGCGCAGGCAGTCTTTGACGCTATTGGCAATCGCACCGAGATCGCTCTGCTGCAAAATCAGTGACTCATGCCCCATCAAGCCGAATGAGGGCGTATACGCATTACGCAGATCGGCACTCTCGAGTAACTTACCTTTGTTGAAGCGCCCTTCGGGGTCAATTCGCTTTTTGTAGTCGCGGAACTCGGC
>VERA01000144.1 GCA_018882935.1 Burkholderiaceae bacterium
GCTGATACCATCAGCGTTGGGTTTTTCAAATTCAACAGTCTTAACTTCCAACACGGGCTCCAAAGAAATTCAATGCAAGCTCATAAAATTTAACTTGGATCACTAATGATCACGAATGTCATTTTGCGGATATCACTGATTGGGTGCTCATCATTAAGCTAAGACTATCCTCCGATGAATCCAGCACGCAGTGGGCACCCACCGGCAGCGTCACTTTATCTTTCATGTGGCCAAACGGCAGACCTTGCAGAATCGGTATCGACAGCCGCTCGCGCATGTAGCTGAGCATTTGCGTGAAGTCGTAACCATTATCGTAATCGGTTAGCTTGTAACCTGAAAAATCGCCCAACACAATCGCTCGCTGCCGGTCTAATACGCCAGCTTGTGCCAGCTGCAACAGCATACGCTCAACGCGGTAGGGATGCTCATTCACATCCTCAATAAACAAAATGCCGTTTTTTATAGCCGGCATCCACGGCGTTCCCAACAAACTGCAGAGCATCGTCAGGTTACCTCCCCACAGCGTGCCATCGGTCTGCACGCGAGGGTTTCCATGCACCGGCAGCTGCACGCGGACCGACGCTTGCGACATGCACTGCCAAAAATGCTGCTGCGTAAAATCGCTGAGGTCTTCTCGGCTGAAGTCATCACAGATCATCGGCCCAGCATACGTGCCCGCACCGCTGCTCAATAGAGCGAGCTGTACTACCGTAAAGTCGCTGTGCCCGACCCAGCGCTTGCCCCCGTTGATCACGCTATCCGCAAGTAATTTGAGATCAATCGCGGGCACTAACCGCGACAAACCATAACCACCCCGTAGCGCGATCACAATCTCAATGCTCGGATCACGCGCAGCGGCATGCAGTTGCGCAATACGCTGCTCATCGGTTCCAGCAAACCGTAATTCACGCGTACCGCTTGCAGAAAAATCCTGCACCGTATGGCCGAGCGAGCGCAAGTGCGCCAACCCGCGTGCAAATGCCGCCGGGTCAGCTGCATAGCCGCTAGGCGCTACCACGCCGATTCGAAAAGTGTTTGTCATGACCGCTCAACCTGCGACTGTTCAATGCTCAATTGCTCAAGCCGCGACTGCTGCCGCCGCGCCGCAAAAAACTCAGACAGCATTGTGCCGCATTCCTCGGCCAGCACCCCACCCTCTACCGTGGCGTGATGATTCAACTGCGTGTTCGCGAATAGATTAAGTACCGAACCACACGCACCTGTCTTGGGGTCACTCGCGCCAAACACCACCCGCGCAATCCGCGCATGCATCATCGCACCTGCGCACATAACGCAGGGCTCCAGCGTCACGTACAAGGTACAACCGGGTAAACGGTAATTACCAAGGGCTTCAGACGCCGCACGCAGCGCCGCGATTTCAGCGTGGTGACTCGGGTCGTTGCAACTAATCGGCTGATTGAAACCACGCGCAATCACCGCCCCTTCTTTTACGATAACTGCGCCGACCGGCACCTCACCCGCTTCGCGTGCTTTGGCCGCTTCATCCAGCGCGAGTAGCATGTAATCTTGATCGGTCATTCGGCCTCGGTGATCTCGGCCCAGCAATTCGGTGTTTCGTGCAGCACCAGTTTTTGCAGCTTAAGGCCGGTACCATAGCGATCGATAAACGCTGCTTTAAGAATATCAAATGCCGTGCGCGCAAGATTTTCAACGGTGGGAATACGATCAATCACCACTGTTTTATGGTTCGGCAGCGAGTTCAAAAAATCTCTGACGGTAGCATCTTTGGCGTACACTAAAAACGCGTGGTCCCAGACGTCGACCAGATGCTGACGCGCGATCGCCTTAACATCAGAGAAGTCCATAATCATGCCGTTGTCAGAGTTGCCCTCCTGCTCGATCACCTCGCCTTGCAGCGTAATCTCAAGCACGTAGCGGTGCCCGTGCAAATTGCGGCACTGGCTTTTGTGGTCCGGGATTCTATGTCCGGCATCGAACTCTAATTTGCGGGTAATGGTGATCATGCAATCTCAAGGTAGCTGAAGCAATTTATGCATTTGTACCGACAAACGCCAACGCGGGCGCTGCTTGCAAATGCTGATGGCTAATTCTGTATTACGCTGTTTATCGGGACCATCCATCGGCTGTAAAAAATAATGCTGGAAATGCATCTGCTCAAAAGCAGCCAGGTCTTGCCCGGTTTGCGGCACGACGACTTTGATTTCATTACCACGCTCGACGATGAGCTTCGCGCCCTGCTTTGGGCTCACGCACACCCAATCAATACCCTCGGGGATAGGCAAGGTGCCATTGGTTTCAATCGCCACCTCAAAGCCATGGGTGTGCATCGCTGAAATCAAAGTCACATCCAATTGCAGCAAAGGCTCGCCGCCCGTAAACACCACATACTTATGCAGCGACTCGGTTTCTGGCCATTGTTCATCAATCGCATCAGCCAGGCGCTGCGCATCAGCGAAACGCCCGCCATTCACGCCATCGGTACCCACAAAATCGGTGTCACAAAACTGGCAAATCGCGCTCAATCTGTCTTCTTCACGCCCACTCCACAAATTGCAACCGGCGAAGCGGCAAAACACCGCAGGGCGGCCAGCCTGCGCGCCCTCGCCTTGCAAGGTGTGGAAAATTTCTTTGACGCTGTAGCTCACGGGAGGGCGGATGTAATGTTTGAAGAATAATTACTTCTCTAAACAGCGCTCAAGCAACGGTGTGATTGCCCAGATCTGAAAAATTACTTATCTTTACAACGCCATCCGGAAATCGCGCCACCACTTCCAGCTCGCCGCCCATGGC
>VERA01000070.1 GCA_018882935.1 Burkholderiaceae bacterium
GCGCATCAACATTGGCGTAACCCATCATCTGCGCGATGCGCAGCCTGTCGTCTTCATTCGCCGGCAGCACATGACTTTGTGCATCATCAAGATATTGAATACGGTGTTCCAAGTTCCGTAAAAAGGTATAGCTATCGAGTAAGCGCGCCACAATGTCGGGCGCCATTAATTTTTTTTCAGCGATGGTGTTCAGGGTGATACGTGTCGATCGGTCACGAAGTGCCGGGTCGCGACCGCCGCGGATCAGCTGAAATACTTGTGCCAGAAACTCGATCTCCCGAATTCCGCCCCGGCCAAGTTTGACGTTTCTGTTTTTTTGCGGGTGACGTGTTTCTTGACGAATCACTTCAGCGCGGATTTGCGCATGCATGGTTCGCAACGCCTTGATCGAACCAAAGTCAAGGTAGCGCCGGTACACAAATGGCTGCACGGTTTGCACCAAGCTCTCTATGTCTTCCGGCGTACCTGTCAGCGCGCGTGCTTTCACCCAGGCATACCGCTCCCATTCGCGTCCTTGTGTGACTAGATAAGTTTCAAGCATCGAGAAGCTTGCCGCCAACGGCCCCGAGCCACCGTTCGGGCGCAAGGCCATATCGACCCTGAAGCTGAAGCCATCCTCAGTGATCTCGGCGATATCGGCAATCAGCTTACGACCTAGCCGTATGAAAAACTCGTGATTCGATAGCCCACGTTGGTCTTCAGCTGTGCAGAGTGTTTCGCCATCCTCGGGATACAGGAAAATCAAATCAATATCCGACGACACATTCAGCTCGAACCCGCCCAGCTTGCCCATGCCGACCACGATCATGTGCTGCGCTCGACCGGATTCCTCACCGGTCGGTATGCCATGGAGCGCGCACATTTCTTGATAGCGCGCAGCCAGATGGGTGCTGACCACAAAGTCGGCGAAGCGCGAAATTGCCATCAGTACCTCGGCCAGATCGGCGCGCCCCGCCAGGTCGCGTGTAACGATCGTTGCCATCAGATGATTACGCAGGCGGCGCATGGCAGCCGGCAGCGATGTCGTGCGCGTCAAATGCTGTTGCAGCAAATCGGCAAGGTCGAGCTGGTCAAGCGATAATTCGGCCAGTGCCTCAAGCTCGGCTTCTCGCGCCGGCGCAGCAGCAAGCCAGTGTTGAACGAAACGCGAGGCGGCTGCATGCGCCAATAGGGGTTTGGTGGTCATGATGAGGTTGTGAATCGGCGGCGCTTGGACGCTACCCGCTTGCAGATATGATAATAAGATTGGCGCCGACCCGGATTCAACACCCATAATTCGACCCGCCTGAACCCGATGATACTTGCCCTCGATGTCGACCGAGCCACCCACCGCTGAAGCCTCCTCGCCGCCTCGGGCGAGCCGCTGGGTTGCGCTGGCGTCATTGGCAAGTTCACTGACGCATCTTTCGCGTCGCACCCTCTATTGGTTAATGGTCACCGCTGCGGTTGGCTATTTTGCGTTTTGTGCGATGTTTCTTGGCCTGCGCTACGTGATCTTGCCTAACGTCGATAATTACAAAATCGATGTCAGTCGTGTCGCCAGTCATATGTTGAATCGACCCGTCGAGATCGCGGGCATCAGCGCGCGATGGTACGGGCTGATGCCCGAGCTGCAGCTATCAGGCGTGTTGATCCGTGATGTGCACGGCGAGCAGGCGCTGCTACTGCCGGAGGTAAATGCCACACTCTCGTGGTCGTCTGTTCTTGGTCAGATTCAGCTGCGCTCGCTTGAGTTGATCAGCCCTGATCTTGATATCGAGCGCGGCGCTGACGGTCGGCTGTATGTAGCGGGTATGCTGATTGATACCAAGCAGCCGGATGACGGGCAGTTGCTGGATTGGTTGCTGGACCAGCCAGAGATCGTAGTTCGATCAGGTCTTGTCCGTTGGACAGATCATCAGCGCAATGCGCCGGCGTTGGTGTTGTCGGATATCAGCTTCGTACTTCGTAATGGCTGGCGATCGCATCAAGCAGCACTGAGGGCGACGCCACCGGCCGGGATATCCGCGCCGATTGATCTGCGCGCAGATTTCACCCACCCACCTTTTTTGCGCAAGCGTGCCGATTTCTCTCAGTGGTCCGGCAAAATTTATTCGGATTGGCGCGAAGCGCACTTCGACGCATGGAAGCCTTATCTGGACTTGCCGTTGAAGCTCGCCGGCGGTGAAGGTGCGTTGCGGACGTGGCTGAGTCTTGATCGTGGTGTGATCGAGAATATCACCGCCGATTTAGCATTGAAAAACGTTTCAATGACCTTGGCGGATGATCTGCAGCCTTTGAAATTGGTTGAGGTAAGTGGCCGCATCTCTGCAGAGGAATCGCGCGCCGGATTAAAAAATACCTGGTTCTCTTTCGGTCGTACCGGTCACCAGATTGAGCTCACTGACTTTTCCTTGCGCACTGATCAAGGGTCGGTGCTGCCGCGCACGACGGCGAGCCATCGTTTTACTCCTGCCAGTGGTACCAAGCCGGAGCGCCATGAATTCAAAATTACCCAACTCGATCTGGACGCACTGTCGCGTTTGGCAGACCACTTGCCTTTTTCAGCATCCGAGAGAAAGCTTTTAGGCGATTTAGGCTTGCGAGGGAAACTCAACGATTTTTCCGCGAATTGGGAGGGCGAGCTACCGGGTGGATCGGCATTCAGGCTGCGCGGGAGTTTTGATCGTCTGGCTGTACGCCACCGTCTGCTCACGACAGATAACGGACCGGCGCGGGTGCTGGGGTTCGACGGTTTGTCGGGTGAGATTGACGCTGATCAGGATGGTGGGCAGATCAAGCTCATGGGCGAGAACAGCACGCTGCAGACCGCCCATTACCTCAATGCGCCTGCCTTGTCGCTTGAGCAGCTGCAGCTCGATGGCAGTTGGACTTTTCGCGATAGCCGTCGTGCGCTAGCGATCAAGCTCAACCGTTTGGATTTCCAGCAAGCCGGATTAAAAGGAAAAATTGAAGGTAGCCATTTACTGCCGTGGCCGCTGGCACCCAATACGCTGGGTAGCGCTGATCTGCGGGCGCATTTTCCGACGTTAGCGCTAAACCGTGTGGCCAACTACTTGCCGGTCGCAATCGGGCGCGAGCCACGTGAATGGATAAGTACGGCTTTGCTGGATGGTCGTGCTGAGGATGTCAACATTACGCTGCGTGGCGAGCTTAGCCAGTTTCCGTTTCGGGCCAAACCTGGCACAGCGAGCGATGGTGTTTTTCAGCTCAGCGCTCGGGTCAAGCAAGGACGACTTAGTCCTGCGCCGCAACTACTTGCAGCAGATCGTCGTACCTTGTTGTGGCCGCGAATCGAGGATATCGATGCGCAGGTAACCATCGATCGATCCCGATTACAGATTCGTGCCGATAGCGCCAAGACCATGGGCGTACCGCTGTCGAGTGTTGATGTGGTGATTCCGGACCTGATGTCGAGCGCGCCTTATCTCGATATCAACGGTAACGCCAGTGCTGCGTTGCCGGCCATGCTGGCTTATGTGGCCGCTACGCCGGTCGCCGGCTGGACCGATCAGCTCACGGCCGATACCCGTGCAACCGGCCTGGCCAAGGTGAATTTGAAAATGCAAATCCCATTAACCGATGCTGGAAAAGTCGCTGTACAGGGCACAGTAAAATTCGCCGGTAACGAGATTCAACTCTGGCCTTCACTGCCGACCTTGAGTGGGGTGCAAGGTGATCTCGCATTCTCTGACCATGGGTTTCAAATTGCAGCGCTGCAGGGTAATGCATTGGGTGGAAGTGTGACGATCAGCGGCGGTAGCCAGCGCGACGGTAGCACCCAGATTCGTCTTGATGGCTCAGTCACTGCTGATGGTATTGGCCGCTTCGTCAATGCCAGCGCTGCAAAGCGACTGGCGCGTAAATTATCCGGTGGTACACGTTATCTTGCCAATATTAAAGTCCGCGATCAGCGCCTTGATTTTTCGCTGGACTCCAATTTAGTGGGCTTGGGTATTGATCTGCCTGCGCCGCTGCGCAAAGCAACGCTGGAAAGTTTTCCGATGCGTTTCGCCATGACCCCCACTACCCTGCTCGATAATGCGACTCAGGCCGAAGAGATTCGATTCACCCTCGGGCGCAATATCTCGGCACGCTATCTGAGAACACGATCGAACACGCCGAATGCCAACTGGAAATTGGTACGCGGCAGTATCGGTGTTGGCACTACCTTGCCCGCCAATGATACTGGCGTCGCGCTTGCTATCAACATGCCCGCGCTGGATGCTGATGCCTGGCGCAATGCATTGAACAATTTAGGATCAGATACCGGATCGACTTCAGAGAATGCTTCGCCAGAGCAGACTTTTTTTGCAGTCGATACGATCAATCTGCGTACAACAGAGCTGACATTTGCCGAGCGCAGTTTTGATAACGCCGTTATCGGAGCCAACCGAATTCGTGGTGGTTGGCAGATCAATCTCAATATGAGCGCGTTGGCAGGGCGCGCGACATGGGAGGATCCCTGGTTCGAGCGCGGCGCGGGTAAGGTCACCGCCAGACTAACGCAGTTAAAGATAGAAGAGCGCGACCGGTCTGATGTGAGTGATTTACTGTCGGGTAAAAAATCATTCACTGAACTGCCAGGGCTTGATGTAGTTGCTGATAACTTCGAGCTACGTGGCATGAAACTCGGAAGGCTGGAGCTAGCCGCTACCAACAGTAGCCTGAATAACGGCCCGGGTCGTGAATGGCGGATCAGTAAACTGTCGATCACCAATCCCGGTGCCAATCTGCGCGCCACTGGTCGCTGGCTTGCCAGTCGAACCGACAGCCAGAGCTTTCTTAACTATCAGATGGATATTACCGACGCCGGCCAGCTGCTTGATCGTGTTGGATTCGAGCGCACGATGCGGGGTGGCAAGGGCAAGATCGAGGGTGATCTTAGTTGGCGCGGTGACCCGTCGCAGTTTGATTTCCCCACCATGGCCGGCAGTCTCAGCCTGAAACTCGGCAGTGGGCAGTTTCTGAAAGCAGATCCGGGTGTGGCGAAACTACTCGGTGTGATGAGTCTTCAGTCATTGCCGCGTCGTCTGACACTTGATTTTCGCGATATTTTTTCCGAAGGCTTTGCGTTCGATAGCATAGCCGGCACGGCGACAATCTCGCGCGGCACCCTGAAGACAGATAGCTTCAAAATGCGGGGGCCGAATGCAGTGGTGCTGATGGATGGTACGGTTGACCTGAGCAATGAAACACAGAATCTTACTGTCGTAGTGATTCCCGAGTTGAATGCGGCAGGCGCTTCGGTGGTATACGGTTTGGCAGTGAATCCGGTGGTCGGGCTCGGTGCGTTTCTCGCGCAGTTCTTTTTGAAAAACCCGGTTGCCGCGGTGCTGACCCAAGATTACCAAGTAACAGGTCCGTGGAAAGATCCGGTCATCAAAAAACTTCCTCCGCGCCGCAAGCCGGCAGAGCCGGGCGCGACACCATTCGGAACACAAAATGAACGCGAAAGAGCCAATTAAGCAGTTTCAAGTCGCTGCAGTGCAGATGGTATCTACGCCGGAGCCTGCACACAATTGCCAGACCGTAGCGCGACGGGTGCGCGAAGCCGCCGCTGCCGGCGCGCAGCTCGTGCTGTTACCCGAGTACTGGCCAATCTTGGGTCGCACGGAACATGACAAGCTCGAGATTGCCGAGCGTAGTGGTGATGGTCCGCTGCAAAACTTTCTTGCCGATCTCGCGCGTGAATGTAAGGTCTGGTTGTTGGGCGGTACATTGCCGTTAGTATCAGACCAACCCGGCAAAGTACTCAACAGCCTGATGGCGTATGCGCCTGATGGCGCGCTTGCTACTCGCTACGACAAGATCCATCTGTTCGGCTTTACGCGCGGTGAAGAGTCTTACGACGAGTCACGCACCATCGTGCCCGGTGCGGAAGTCGCAGTGTTACAAACACCCTTTGCGCGCGTGGGCCTGTCGATTTGTTACGACTTGCGCTTTCCCGAGTTGTATCGCGCTATGGGTCAGTGCGATCTGATCGTCATGCCCGCTGCATTTACGGCCACTACCGGCCGCGCGCACTGGGAGATTTTGCTGCGTGCGCGTGCCATCGAGAACCAGTGCTTTGTGCTCGCCGCGGCCCAGGGCGGGCTGCATCCGAATGGTCGCCGGACTTGGGGTCATAGCATGCTCGTCGACCCCTGGGGCACGGTGCTGGCGCAACTGGCAGAGGGCGAGGGTATCGTCTCTGGTGAAGTCAATCTGGACGCCATGACAGGAATCCGCGCCAGCCTGCCGGCGTTGCAGCACCGAACGCTTTGAGCATGCTGATCGCGTTAATTTAGGCGCCGTGCGACGCGCTCACGCTCAATCCATTAAAATCGGATTCACCTTCTTTACCGATACCCAGAATGAACATCATTGAACCAAACCTGCAGTCCCACAGTACTGCCACCAGCTTGCTGCTTACCCCCAACGGTCTTGATCAGGGCAAGTTACTCAATGTGTTGGGTTCGATTTTTACGCACAAGGTAGATTACGCCGACCTCTACTTTCAATTCACCAAGAGCGAAAGCTGGAGCCTGGAAGAAGGTATCGTCAAGACCGGTAGCTTTTCGATCGATCAGGGCGTGGGCGTGCGCGCCATCTCTGGTGACAAGACGGCCTTTGCCTACTCCGATGAAATCTCCGAGCGCGCACTGCTCGACGCGGCAGAGGCTACGCGCACTATCGCGCGCCGTGGCGCTGGTCGAATAAAGTTGGCCTCGTCCATCAAGCCGGGTTCGGCGCGGGCGCTGTACAACGCCCATGACCCCGTGGTCTCGTTGGATGCCACTACCAAAGTGCAGTTGCTGGAAAAAATCGAACGACTGGCGCGTGCCAAAGATCCCCGCATCGTTCAGGTCATGGCAGGTTTATCGGGCGAGCATGATGTGGTGCTGGTGGTGCGGAGCGATGGCGTGATCGCTGCTGATGTACGGCCGTTGGTCAGAATGTCGCTTACCGTTATCGCCGAGCAAAATGGTCGACGTGAAGTAGGTACTGCTGGCGGTGGTGGTCGTTACGACTTCCAGTACTTTACTGAAGCATTACTCCACAAGTATGTTGATGACGCGGTCAATGCGGCACTGACCAATCTTGAGGCTAAACCAGCACCCGCAGGGCCGATGACCGTGGTGCTTGGCCCGGGCTGGCCCGGTGTGTTGCTGCATGAGGCGATCGGTCATGGTTTGGAGGGCGACTTTAACCGCAAGGGTTCGAGTACCTTCGCTGGCCGTATTGGCGAGCGTGTGGCTGCCAAGGGTGTGACGGTGGTGGACGATGGCACCATTGCAGACCGTCGTGGTTCGCTGAACGTCGACGATGAAGGCAATCCTACGCAGTGCACCACGCTGATTGAAGACGGTATCTTGCGTGGCTATATTCAAGACACACTAAATGCGCGCTTGATGAAAATGCCCGCCACCGGTAATGGCCGGCGCGAGTCGTACGCGCACCTGCCAATGCCGCGCATGACCAATACCTACATGCTCGCGGGTGATCGTGATCCGGATGAGATTATCGCTTCAGTCAAAAAAGGCTTGTATGCCTCGAATTTTGGTGGCGGCCAGGTCGATATCACCAATGGCAAATTTGTATTCTCGGCCAGTGAGGCCTGGATGATTGAAGATGGCAAGCTGGCTTATCCGGTCAAAGGCGCTACGCTGATCGGTAACGGCCCAGATGTACTGAACCGGGTATCGATGATCGGTAAAGACATGCGCCTGGATTCGGGCGTCGGGGTTTGCGGTAAAGATGGTCAGAGCGTGCCGGTGGGTGTTGGTCAACCCACCTTGCGGATCGAGGACCTGACCGTTGGCGGTACGGGCTGATATTAACAATAAGCTATCACCGCTTGCCAAGCCGGCTTATTTATAGGACTATCTCGGCTCGCATTACCCATATTTATTGGAAACCAATGCCTGCTCTGCGCTTTTTCTTTGAGTTTTACTTTAGCTACCCCAGCCCTCGGGCGGTGGAGAAGCGGTAAGTTCACGACAAAGCAGAACAGAAACCGAATCTTTGAAACCGCCAGCGATGGCGGTTTTTGTTTTTATACCCGAGACAACTCTGGAGAAACCATGCCACGCACTGATGATCTAAGGATCAGAGAATTGAAAGAGCTAACGCCACCGTCACACTTGCTGCGTGAATTTCCCTGCGATGAAAAAATTGCGACAGTGACCGCCAACGCGCGCACTGCGCTGCATCGCATCCTGCACGGGCAAGATGATCGATTGATGGTGGTGATTGGGCCGTGCTCGATCCACGATACCAAGGCAGGTATGGAGTACGCGCATCGATTGATCGAGCAGCGTGAGCGCTTCAAGGATGATCTGGAAATCGTGATGCGCGTTTACTTTGAAAAGCCACGTACCACTGTAGGTTGGAAAGGATTGATCAACGATCCATTCCTCGACAACAGCTTCCGGATTAATGACGGCCTGCGCATTGCGCGTGAATTACTCGCGCAGATTAATGCACTCGGTTTACCTGCCGGTACCGAGTTTCTTGATGTGATCAGCCCCCAGTACATTGCAGACCTGATTAGTTGGGGCGCGATTGGTGCGCGTACCACCGAGTCACAAGTTCACCGTGAACTCGCATCGGGTTTGTCATGCCCGGTCGGCTTCAAGAACGGCACTGATGGCAATATCAAGATTGCTGCCGACGCGATTAAAGCCGCTTCGCAGCCGCATCATTTTTTATCAGTTACCAAAGGTGGTCACTCGGCGATTGTATCCACCGGCGGCAATGAGGATTGCCACATCATCCTGCGTGGCGGTAAAGCACCCAACTACGATGCGGCGAGCGTCGAAGAGGCCTGCCTCGCGCTTGGCGCGAATGGTCTGGCGCAAAAGCTGATGATCGACGCGTCGCACGCCAACAGCTCGAAGAAACCGGAAAATCAGGTACCGGTCTGCGCCAGCATTGGCGAGCAGATCGCTGCTGGTGACGACCGTATTATCGGCGTGATGGTCGAGTCACATCTCGTGGGTGGTCGGCAGGATTTGGTTGCGGGTAAAGAGCTGACCTATGGGCAGTCGATTACCGATGGCTGTATCGATTGGGATAGCAGCGTGCAGGTTCTGGAAAATCTCGCAGCGTCAGTCAGGCAGCGTCGGTTACACAGCGAAAAGGAATAAGCTGTTAATCGCGAAAGTTATTAAACTCCAGCGGTAAATCTGTGACTTCTTTCTTGAGCAAAGCAATTGTCGCCTGCAGGTCATCGCGCTTCGCGCCTTGCACACGCACCGATTCACCCTGGATGCTGGCCTGTACCTTGATCTTGCTGTCCTTGATGATGCGCTGAATCTTTTTGGCGGCATCGGTCTCGATGCCGTTTTTCACCTTGATCACCTGCTTGACCTTGTCGCCACCGATCTTTTCAATCTTACCTAGGTCAAGAAAGCGCACATCCACATTGCGCTTGGCCATTTTATTGGTGAGTACATCGCGTACTTGCCCCAGCTGGAAATCACTATCTGCATAGGCGGTGAGTTCGTGTTCTTTCTGCTCGACACGCGCATCGCTACCTTTAAAATCAAAGCGGGTCGTAATTTCTTTATTGGCCTGATCAACTGCATTTCTGACCTCGACCTGGTTGGCTTCAGAGACGATATCGAATGAAGGCATAGCGCTGCTCCGTGAGATGGAATGATGGGAAGTATTATAGAGGAGCGCCGCAAGCCATTGCCGAACGGGTGGTTATAATCAAGCGCTCATGGCGCCGCGACTCGACATTCTCCACAACTATCCACTGCGTACATTGAATACCTTTGGTATCGATGTGCAGGCTGCGCATTACCTTCAAGTCACCGACCCCGCACAGCTGGATGCGCTATACCGCGAGCCTGCCTTGCGTGACATGCCACGGCTCGTGCTCGGTGGGGGCAGTAACTTGCTGCTGACGAGAGACTTTCCGGGGCTGGTACTGCATATCGCCACGCGAGGTGTTGTAGTTACCGGCGAGGACGAGCAGCATGTATTCGTCACAGCACAGGCCGGTGAAAACTGGCATGCGTTTGTGCAGTGGACACTGGCACATGGCTTACCCGGGTTGGAAAATCTATCCCTCATACCCGGCTATGTTGGTGCCGCACCGATTCAAAATATTGGCGCCTATGGCAGCGAGCTTGCTGACTATTTCTACGCATGTGAGGTATTTGATTGTCACACGGGTGAGACCCGTTCACTTAACAAGCAAGACTGCCGCTTTGCGTATCGTGACAGTGTGTTCAAGCATGAGCTGCGTGATTGTGCCGTGATCATCAATGTCACCTTTGCTTTACCCAGGAAGTGGCAAGCCAATCTACGCTATTCGGAATTAGCGAATGAGCTAGCCAATTATGGGGTCCAGGCACCCACCGCGAGTGACATCTCCCAAGCAGTGATTGCGGTTCGCACGCGCAAGCTACCCGATCCTGCCAAGATCGGAAATGCGGGTAGCTTCTTCAAGAATCCGGTCGTCACTGCAGAACAGCGGGATACCTTATTGACTAAGTATCCATCGCTGATCAGCTACTCGCAGGCGAATGGTAGCTACAAGCTCGCTGCCGGCTGGCTGATCGAGCAGTGCGGTTGGAAGGGGAAAACGATGGGTGCCGCAGGAGTACATGCACAACATGCGCTGGTGCTGGTGAACTATGGTGGGGCTAGCGGAGAAGACTTGCTTCGTTTGGCGAATCAAGTGCGAGATGACGTGCTGGAGAAATTTGGTGTGGTGTTGGAGCCAGAACCCCTAATTATCTGAGGTTTTGTTATCTGAGCAGCTGGGTCGCAACCCCTTGCTCGGCAAGTAGTTCAACAGCCTGCTTATCGAACGAGATGAAGCTTTCTCCGCCCAGCCATGTACCTTCATACGCCATAGCGCCATCAGCAAAGTCCCCGCCCGCCTCAAGCAGTGCCAGTCCGGCTTCAACGGCAGGCCGATTCATTATCACGTTCGTTGTATCCAGTAACGTACGAATTGCTGCGGAGATGACCTCGCTATGAAAGCCATAAACTCGTCTGAGCACCCAAACAAATTCACATAGACAGGGTATTGAAACCGCGATTAGCGAGGCTGTCTTTAGCATCTTGGCTGCGGTACGTGCTTGATCTATATCGTCACGCACGGTAGCCCGCACCAAGACATTCGTATCGACCGATATCTTCACTTTTTTCCGGCCCAGCCCGCTGAGGCAGCTTCGTTCATCTCTTCGATTGTCGCCACCTTGGGTGTTTTACCTGCAAGCAGACCGAGGAAGCTATCAATCGAACCGGTCGGATGCGTGGCCCTGATCCTCAACTCACCGTGAGGCAGCTTCTCAACATCGATGCGCTCGCCCGGTTCGATACCGAGATGTTGCAGCAAGTCACGTTTCAGCGTGACCTGTCCTTTTGCGGTAACAGTTAACGATGCCATGACTGCTTCCCAGAGAATTTTCACTGCATGGTAAGGCGGATTACCATTACCGTCAACGCGCCTTCGGGTGGCGTGACGAGCTTCGGTGATGCGGCACAACGCTGAGAGTGTTGATCGGTGGCGTTGAGGGGAGGTATTAAGCTTGGTCATCTTATACGCGTTGGCTTGAGCGAAATTAAGCTATAGCGGAACGCTAACAGCAAGATGAAAAACTTGGAACTGATATGCGCCTGATGCATGATGCACCACCATCAGGCGTGAGGGCGGTGCGATTAACAGTCGGGCATTAACCGAAATGACAAACGTAATCCAAAGTCTCAATCGTCTCGATGTCAAAGCTTGAATCGCCCGGTACATGGAAGCTCTGCCCACCTTCGTAGGTCTTCCACTCGGTTTCACCCTTCAGGCGCACGCGACATTTACCCGCGTTGATCTCCATGATCTCGGGCGCGCCGGTGTTGAATACTAACGACGAAGGGAAAATCACGCCCACAGATTTACGGGTACCGTCGGCAAACAGAACATTATGTGAAACGCATTTACCATCAAAAAAGATATTGGCTTTCTTGACGACAGAGACATTATCGAATTGGGTGCTCATTATTTTTCCTAAATGTAGTTTGTTACTTACCCGAGTTAGGTGCCGCGCTTGATCTGCGCATTGGCAGCAATACGCATACGCAGTGCATTCAGCTTGATGAAGCCGCCGGCATCTGCCTGATCGTATGCGCCACCATCTTCATCAAAGGTTGCGATGGTCTGGTCGAA
>VERA01000001.1 GCA_018882935.1 Burkholderiaceae bacterium
GATATTCACGGCATCCAAACGACCACCCAAGCCGACTTCCAAGATCACTACATCGAGTTTGGTATCTGCGAATAACTTCAAAATGGCCAGCGTGGTGAACTCGAAATATGTGAGCGAGATATCGCCACGCACGGCCTCAACTGCTGCAAAGGCGTCACACAACACTGTATCGCTCGCGCTATGGCCATCGATGCGGGCACGCTCGTTGAAGTCGAGAATATGCGGCGAGGTATACAAGCCAACCCGGTAGCTGCCTTGCATCAGCATGGATTCCAGCATGGCGCAGGTTGAGCCTTTACCGTTGGTACCGCCAACGGTAATCACCGGACAATCGAAGTGAAGCTTGAGACGCTCGCCAACAGCCGCCACCCGATCCAGCCCCATGTCAATCGCGACCGGATGCATAGACTCGAGGTGGACGAGCCATTGACTTAATGACAGCGAATCAGACATGAAGGGATGTAGTCACGAGGCGGCTGGATCCCGGCCTGCGCCGGGATGACGATTGAAAAGCTATCCGGCTAAGTCATGGTCATCCCGGCGCAGGCCGGGATCCAGACATATCAAGCAAGAACATCCGCAGGCTGGTTCTGCAGCAAGGCGAGCAGTTGCGCGATCTCTTCACGCATCTTGCGTCGGTCAACAATCATATCGATTGCGCCTTTTTGCAAAATAAACTCTGAACGCTGGAAACCCTCAGGCAGTTTCTCGCGTACCGTGTTCTCGATCACGCGCGGGCCGGCGAAGCCAATCAATGCCTTCGGCTCCGCAATCACGACATCGCCCATGAAGGCGAAGGATGCAGAAACACCGCCCATGGTCGGGTCGGTCAGCACCGAGATGAAGGGAAGTTTTTTTTCGGACAGCTTAGTCAGCATGGAAGTCGTCTTTGCCATCTGCATCAGCGACAGCAAGCCTTCTTGCATGCGCGCACCACCAGTCGCGGTAATGCAAATAAACGGCACCTTCTGCTCAAGCGCGGTTTGCGCGCCACGTACAAAACGCTCGCCGACTACCGAGCCCATCGAGCCGCCCATGAATTCGAATTCGAAACACGCTACCACCACCGGCATCGACAAAATTGCGCCACCCATGACAACCAGGGCATCAGTCTCGCCAGTCGCATCGATCGCCGCTTTCAGCCGATCGGGATATTTTTTGCTGTCCTTGAATTTCAGGGTATCGACCGGCAGCACCTCCTGCCCGATCTCATAGCGCCCCTCATGATCCAACAAGGCATCGAGCCGCTCACGTGCGCTGATCCGCATGTGGTGATCGCACTTGGGGCAGACTTGCTGATTGGTCTCCAGATCAGTGCGGTACAGCACCGATTCACACGATGGGCACTTGACCCACAGGCCCTCGGGTACCGAGCGCCGGGTGTTGGGGTCGGACCGCTTGATGCGGGGCGGGAGCAGTTTCTCAAGCCAGCTCATGGGGCTCTCTTCCTCAAGGCGGCGCAACGGCCGGGTTGGCCGGCATTGTACCCGTGGCAGCGGCTGCCAAGCTAGCTTGGCCGGGAATTAGCAAACGAAAAACATTTGTCCCCACCGGCCTCAAGCGGCAACCTCGTCAATCGCCGTTCGAACGCCGGTCAGGAATGACCGCACCGCATCCACTGCCTTGTCTTGCGGCGTGTTTTCCAACTCCTGAATGATGCGGCTGCCAATGACCACCGCATCGGACACAGCGGCCACTGTCTTTGCGGTGGCCGCATCGCGGATACCGAAGCCAACGCCTATCGGCAACTTCACATGCTGACGAATCGCTGCAATGCGCTCTGATACCTCGGCGGTATCGATATGACCCGCACCTGTGACACCCCGCAGCGAGACGTAATAGCTGAAGCCACTGCTGATCTGCGCTACCTGCTTGATGCGTGCGTCGGTTGAGGTGGGCGCCAGCAGGAAAATCAAATCCATATCATTGGCGCGCAGCTTGTCCGCAAAATCTTGCGCCTCTTCTGGCGGGTAATCCACCACGATGGCGCCATCCACGCCGGCCGCCTTGGCCTCCGACACAAACCGATCAACGCTCATACGCTCGATCGGATTGGCGTAGCCCATCAACACCACGGGTGTGTTCGAGTCATTGCGCCGAAACACACGCACATACTCGAGCACATCGCGCATGCCAACATTGAACTTGAGCGCCCGCTCATTGGCACGTTGTATTACCGGGCCTTCCGCCATCGGGTCGGAAAATGGTACGCCCAGCTCCAGAATATCGACACCACTCTCTACCATCGCATGCATCAGCGGCACCGTCAGCTCGGGTGACGGGTCACCCGCAGTGATGAACGTAATCAGTGCCTTCTTTTTTTTCGACTGCAGCGCGTCGAAGGTTTGCTTGATTCTAGACATATCAATGGTGTGCCGATGCGTGCTTGTCGTATTCCTGAACCGTGTGCATGTCCTTATCACCACGCCCCGACAGATTGACCAGAATGGTTTTATCTTTCGGTAGCGTCTTGGCAAACTGCACGGCATAGGCAATCGCATGGCTCGTCTCGAGCGCCGGAATAATGCCCTCGATACGGCAGCAGTCATGAAACGCCTTGATCGCATCGCTATCCGTCACGCTCACGTACTGAGCACGGTGCGAGTCTTTCAGCCACGCATGCTCGGGGCCGACACCCGGGTAATCCAGTCCAGCCGATACCGAATGGGTTTCGATGATCTGGCCGTTCTCGTCTTGCAGAAGATACGTACGGTTGCCGTGCAACACACCCGGGGTACCGCCGCTCAATGATGCCGAATGCTTACCGGTTGCGATACCCTCACCCGCTGCTTCGACACCAATCAGCTGTGTTTCGGGATGCGCGAGGTAAGGATGGAAAATACCCATCGCATTCGAGCCGCCGCCAATACACGCCATCACGTAATCCGGCTGACGACCGGTCATCTCGGGCATCTGCTCGATACACTCATTACCGATCACCGATTGAAAATCGCGCACCATCATCGGATACGGGTGCGGACCCGCCACGGTACCAATGATGTAAAAAGTATTGTCGACATTGGTCACCCAGTCGCGCATAGCTTCATTCAGCGCATCTTTCAATGTCTTGGAGCCCGACTCCACCGGTACCACGGTGGCACCCAGCAACTGCATGCGGTACACGTTTTGTACTTGCCGCTTGACGTCCTCTGCACCCATATACACCACGCACTCCAAACCAAAGCGTGCGCAAATCGTGGCAGTAGCCACACCGTGCTGGCCGGCGCCGGTTTCGGCAATCACGCGCGGCTTGCCCATACGTTTAGCCAGCAACGCCTGCCCGATCACGTTATTGATCTTGTGCGCACCGGTATGGTTGAGGTCTTCGCGTTTGAAAAAAATCTGCGCGCCGCCATTCTCGCGTGACCAACGCTTGGCGTGATAAATCGGGCTCGGGCGGCCGACAAAATGCTTCAGCTCGTAATGAAATTCTTCCAGAAACTCGGGGTCGTGCTGATAGTGCGCGTAGGCCGCTTTCAGTTGCTCAAGTGCGAACGTGAGGGTTTCGGAGACGAAGCTTCCGCCGTAAGGGCCGAAGTGTCCTGACGCGTCCGGGAATTGATACGCGCCTACATGCGTGGGATTGTGATCCATGGGTGCCTCTTCATTGCCAGGTTACTCGTGGTCCGCGCTGCGGACCGCTGCGATGAATGCGCGCATCAGCGCGACATCTTTTACGCCCTTGGCAGATTCAATGCCACTGCTGACATCAACCGCGTGCGGGCGCAACTGACTAACTGCGCCAGTCGCATTTTGCGCGTTCAAGCCACCACTCAAAACGGCCCGATGCGCGAGTTCTGCGGGAATGAGAGACCAATCGAATACCTTTCCAGTGCCTCCGTACGCATCGCTCCAGGTATCGAGCAGCAACCCGGCGAATAACGGGCTGGACGTGCGGTAAGCGTGCTCGAATTCTAACAAATCTGGGGCTTTCATTTCTGGCCTGATCCGCAGCGCGCGCAAGAAGGGCCGCCGCACCTGCCCCGCGATGGCGGCGCACTGCGCCGGCGTCTCATCACCATGAAATTGCAATATCGATATCGGCGCGGCCTGGATGCACGCTTCAACCTCCGCCAGCGTCGGGTTGACGAACAACCCGACCGTGCTGATGAAGGCCGGCACCTGCGCCAGCAAAGCCCCGGCTTGCTCAGGGCTCACAGCACGCGGCGATGGCGGATAAAACACCAAACCAATGGCATCGGCACCCAACTCGACAGCTGCCGCCACATCAGCGGCACGGGTGAGCCCACAAAGTTTGATCCGGGTGCGTTTGCTCATGGTGGCTTAATTGAAAGGCAGTTCGAACGGCAGCATGCTCGCTCGGTCTTGTTCTTGCGGCAAACCCCAGCGCGCATCGTAGTCGACTTTCGCCAGATATAAACCATCCGGGCTGAAGGTCGGCGCGGCAAGTTCACGGTTGCGGCTGACAAGTAACTCGCCTACCCAGGTCTGCGGACGATTGCCACAGCCGACCTGAATCAATGAGCCGACGATATTGCGCACCATGTGCTGCAAGAATGCGTTAGCGCGCAGCGTCACAATGATCGCATCGCGATGTCGCGTAACTTCCAACGAGTGCATGGTACGTATCGGTGAAGCCGCTTGGCACTCGGCAGCGCGAAACGCGGAAAAATCATGCTCACCAAGCAGTGCTTGCGCTGATGCGTGCATGGCATCCGCATCAAGTGACCGAAATACCCAGCCCGACCTGCCCTGCCATAACGGTGAACGTACCGGGTGGTTGTAGATCACATAGTGATAGGTGCGCACCAAGGCAGAAAAGCGCGCATGAAACCCTGCATCACCGCCTGCTACCTCAGCCGACCAGCGCACCGCAATTGAAGCAGGAAGAAAAGCATTTACCCCCCTCACCCATGAAAACGGCTCACGAATGATCTCGGTATCAAAGTGCACCACTTGGCCGAGCGCATGCACGCCGGCATCGGTGCGACCCGCGCAGGTTGTGGGCAATACCTGCTGACAAAACTTCGCCAGCGCCTGCTCCAAGCTATCCTGAACAGTGTGCCGATGCGGCTGTGTTTGCCAGCCTTGCCATGGTGTACCGTCGTACTGAAGGCCGAGTGCGATGCGTCTCAAGAGATATCGAGCGTAGTGGCCCGGGGTGGGCCGGCAGCGCGCGATTCTACGCCAATTGCATTAATAGGCTCTGAGCGCGTTGCGCGAGCTCGGGGTCACGCGCCTTGGCAACCTCGCTCAACAACTCGCGCGCACCGGCATGATCACCGATCTCCCGGCAAGCCATCGCCAGCTCAAGCTTGGTGTTTAACACCGAGCTGCTTGCAGTGCTCTGGGTGATGGGCCCGAGCGTGGTTGGCCTGTCGCCGGCCGTCAGCGTTGACGTACCGGGCGAATTTCCGGTCTGCGCGGTTGGTGACAAGTGGAAGTCAATCACATGCGGCTCAAGCGCCTGACCGAGTTCGGCTGCGCGCGCCCAGTCTGGCCCTTGTCCATGGGTCAGTACATGCAATTCAGCCGCCGCTGTGTTGAATCGCTGGCGATCTTTGCGTGTGGCATAAATCTCCAGCAACTTGACGCGCAGCGCATGCCGCTCCGGGTGCTGCCGCAGCGCGTCCAGCAATATCTCCTCGGCTTGCTCATCACGACCATAGGCGATGTACACATCGGCCTCGGCAACCGCATCAACCTCATGCGTATCGATCTGACTGAGTGAGGGTACGAAGTTTGAATGAAATACGCTATGCGCAGTATCGATCTGCTGGCCACCCGCACCAGCGATCACGGTCTGCGCCAGCGTTGGCTCGACCGGTACAGCAGCAGGACCATCAGCGCGATATGCTTTACGGCGTTGCACGCGCCAAAGTATTACCAACGCCAGCAGACCCATGGCTGTAACCGCACCGACCCAAAGATCGATCTGCGGCACGACGAACGCCTGATCAGCCACTGCACCCGGTACGGTCGCTGGCTTTGGAGTTGGCTCGGATCGTGCGGAAGCGCTTGCCACTACCGGCGGTTCGGCCTTCAGCTTCTCGGCTGAACCCTCGGTGGATGGCGCCGGTGGGTTTTCAATGATTGCGGGGCCAGAAGCCGCACCCTGCCGCGGTTCGGCGAGCGCCAGATTTTTAGTATCAAGCAAGGACTGCATCTCACTGATATTTTTTTCCAGTGTCGCGATGCGTGCATTCGCATCCGCCAGCGCCTTGTTTGTCGCCACGGCGTCAATGGTCTTCGTCGCATCCGAAGCATTAGCACCGCCTTGCTTATCGGAAGGCGCTGATAAGGAGAGTTTATCTAGTAACTTAGGCGTTGGACCGGAGTCTGTCATTTTGATGGTCACACTGCCGCTGCTACTTTGTGTCGTAGTCGTCTTGCCGGTATCGGCTGATGCCGATGACTTCGCAGAGGAACTGAGCGCGCTTTGCTCGGCAAGTTGGCGCTGATATCGTGAAAAATCTTTGGTGTGCGCCTGTAAAACTTGACGCGCTTGGTCGAGTTCAACTGCGCGAACCTTATCAGGCGATGGCAAGGTCAATAGGCTACCGCTTCTCAAGCGATACATATTCTTTCCAGCAAACGCGCCTGGATTACGCTCCATGAGCGCTACCATCAACTGCTCGAGCTCGACATCCTCGGTCTTCAGCTGCTGCGCTATGGTGCGTAGCGTCTCGCCGCGTTTGACCTTGTACTGTTGTGGAGCAGAATCCTCTGCTTGATTATTGAGTGCGCTCTCGGCTTTCGCTGGCGCTGGCGCTGAGTCAGCCTGGGAAACAGCAGTGCTGGCTGCCCCAAGCGGCGCATTGAATAATTCTGGTGGATCAATCAGGAGTACATACTGGCGAATAGTGCGCACCCCGTTGGCGCTGAGTTCGATCAGCAAGTGCATGAAAGGGTCATTGACCGCCAGATCTGAGGTGATACGAACCTGATAACGGCCGTCTTTTTTTTCTACCGCGAGGCGCAGCGAGCGCTGCAACCCACCCAGATCAACACCTGCACTCGACCAAGCCTCCGGGGGTGCCAGCTTGACCGATACCGATTCTGCCTCAGTCGCCGACAGCGCAGCAATGTCGACCTCAACGTCGAGCCGCTGACCGAGTGTTGAGCGGACACTGGCGTCGCCAAGTGCAGCCGCTTGTGCATGTGTGGGCAAAACCAGAATGACCGACAACGTACAGGTCAGCGCAACCCAAGTCAGCCGTAAAACATAACGGGAAAAAGATAGGCGATGGAGCATCGCGAGACCATAACACTACGGTAAACCACGCCGCAAGTGTAGTGCGGTCTGCAGCGCAAAGAAATTCCAACTTGATTTACGTTCGTTCGAACATCGCCCAAGTTCGGTTGTGGGCTAACAACAATCAAGCATCGAGCACTATGCGCAGCATACGGCGCAGCGGCTCTGCCGCACCCCATAGCAGCTGGTCGCCAACTGTAAATGCAGACAGATACTGCTCACCCATTTGCATCTTGCGCACGCGGCCCACCGGGATGGTGAGCTTGCCGGTAGTTGCCGCAGGCGTGAGCTCGTGCATCGAGGCCTCGCGGGTGTTCGGCACCAGCTTGACCCAATCATTATCGCTGGCGATGATGTCATTGACTTCATCCAGCGGCACATCTTTCTTGAGCTTGATCGTCAGCGCCTGCGAGTGACAACGCATCGCACCGATACGAACACACAAGCCGTCAATCGCAATCGCACCCGGGGCACTTGCACCAAACGCCGCACCACGACCGAGTATCTTGTTGGCCTCAGCGCCCGCCTTCCACTCTTCACGTGACTGACCGTTACCCAGATCTTTATCAATCCAGGGAATCAAATTACCACCCAGCGGCACACCAAAGTGCTGGGTCTCATCGGCGCCAAGGGCATGCTGCTTGGCCAGCACTTTGCGATCAATTTCAAGAATAGCCGAGGCCGGGTCATCGAGCAGTGCTTTAACCTCGGCGTTGATACTACCGAACTGTGTGAGTAGCTCGCGCATATGCTGCGCTCCACCACCGGATGCCGCTTGATAGGTCATGGAAGTCATCCAGTCGACCAGATCATGCTTGAACAAACCACCGAGACCCATCAACATGCACGACACTGTGCAGTTACCGCCGATATAGTTTTTCACGCCTTTGGAAAGGCCATCTTTGATCACGCCCAGATTAATCGGGTCGAGCACGATGATGGCGTCGTCTTTCATGCGCAGCGTAGAAGCAGCATCAATCCAATAGCCGTTCCAACCGGCAGCGCGCAGCTTGGGGAAAATCTCGGTGGTGTAGTCGCCGCCTTGGCAGGTGAGGATGATGTCGCACTTCTTCAGTGCTTCGATATCGTTCGCGTCTTTCAGCGCGGTCTCATTCTTTGCTAGCGCTGGCGCTTTACCGCCCGCATTCGATGTCGAGAAGAATACCGGCTCAATGTGCGCGAAATCATTTTCTTCCTGCATGCGCTGCATCAGCACCGAGCCCACCATACCGCGCCAACCGACCAAACCCACGAGTTTCATTGATGTTTCCTTATTCGCTTACATTTTCTGGATCCCGGCATACGCCGGGATGACGATTCGATGGCCAACAAAGTTTAAAAAGGCTCATTTAGCGCTGACCGTTAGTGGGGTCATTCCGGCGCAGGCCGGAATCCAGACCAATCCGCATTTATGCCAATGCCTTCACCACCGCATCGCCCATCTCGGCGGTACCGACTTTAGTGGTGCCCGCTTCGTAGATATCGGGCGTGCGTAATCCTTGCGCCAGTACTTTCTTCACGGCGCTCTCGATACGGTCCGCCTCTGCCGGCAAATTTAGCGAGAAACGCAGCATCATCGCAGCCGACAAAATCGTTGCCAGTGGGTTGGCGATCCCCTTCCCTGCAATATCCGGTGCCGAGCCATGCGAGGGTTCGTATAGACCTTTGTTGTTTGCGTCCAGCGATGCTGATGGCAGCATGCCTATCGAGCCGGTCAGCATCGCAGCGGCATCCGACAAGATATCGCCGAACATATTGCCAGTGACGATCACATCGAATTTTTTCGGCGCACGTACCAGCTGCATCGCGGCGTTATCAACATACATATGATCCAGCTCGACGTCGGGATACTCTTTATGTACGTCGGTCATGATGTCCTTCCAGAACTGGAAGGTTTCAAGCACATTTGCTTTGTCGACAGAGGTGAGCCGCTTGCTGCGCTTCTGCGCGGCCTGAAACGCGACATGCGCAATACGACGGATTTCAGGCTCCGAGTAACGCATGGTGTCGAAGCCTTCGCGCGCGCCCTTGAACGGGCCGTCTGGCGCCTCACGTACACCACGCGGCTGGCCGAAGTAAATATCGCCGTTCAACTCACGCACAATCAAAATATCAAGACCAGAAACAATCTCCGGCTTAAGTGAAGAGGCGCCCACTAATTCCGGATACAAAATCGCAGGACGAAAATTCGCAAATAGCGTGAGGTGTTTGCGCAGACCTAAAATCGCCTGCTCGGGGCGCAGCGGCCGGTCTAGCGTGTCGTACTTCCAGTCACCCACCGCACCAAATAAAATCGCATCGGCTTCTTTCGCCAGCTTCAGCGTGCCTTCCGGTAGCGGGTGTCCGTGCGCCTCATAGCCTGCACCACCGACTGGCGCGCTTTCCATCTCGAATTTTTGGTCGAGCGCGTTGAGGACTTTCAAGGCCTGATCGACGATCTCGGTACCGATGCCGTCACCCGGCAGAATGGCGATTTTCATGGGATGTAAAAAATATTAGGTAATCGTGTTGGTCAGCCACGGAAAAGTCGCCAAGTGGCGCTCTTCGTAGCCGCGAATTTTGTCTGCATGCTGCAGGGTGAGCCCGATATCATCCAGGCCATTGATCAGGCAATGCTTGCGGAAGGCATCAATGTCAAAGTGATGTACCGCATCGCCATTGACTGTACTGACGGTTTGCGCAGGCAAATCAATCCGCAACTGATAACCCGGGAAAGCTTTTACCTGGTTGAATAACTGATCTACCACTTGCTCCGATAGCACGATCGGCAGCAAGCCGTTTTTGTAGCAATTATTAAAAAAGATGTCAGCGAAGCTAGGCGCAATAATCGCCCGAAAACCATACTGCTCCAGCGCCCACGGCGCATGCTCACGCGAAGAACCGCAGCCGAAATTTTTACGGGTCAGAAGAACGGATGCGCCCTGATAGCGCGGCTGGTTGAGCACGAAGTCTGGGTTCAGCGGTCGCTTGCTGTTATCAACACCGGGCTGACCCACATCGAGATAGCGCCACTCATCGAAAAGATTCGGGCCAAAACCGGTACGCTTGATTGATTTCAGAAACTGCTTGGGAATAATCGCATCAGTATCGACGTTAGCACGATCGAGCGGTGCGACGAGTCCTTCAAGTACGGTAAATGGCGTCATGATGTTTGAATAGATTGAGAACGACTTATTTTTTACTGGCGCCCTGGACTTTTTCGCCAAGCTTCTCGACATCTTTGCCAAGGCCGTTGATCGTATTGCAGCCAGCGAGTAAAGCAATCGCCATTATCAGCACTACCAATTTTTTCATGGTGCGTTTCTCCGGGATCAAAGATATCCACCCAAGTGCTCACGCTAATTACAGCGCGCGCACATCCACAAAATGACCAGCGACGCCAGCGGCGGCGGCCATCGCCGGGCTAACCAAATGGGTACGGCCACCGGCACCCTGCCGGCCTTCGAAATTACGGTTCGAGGTAGACGCGCAACGCTCACCCGGCTCTAGCCGATCAGCGTTCATCGCCAAACACATTGAGCAACCAGGCTCGCGCCACTCGAAGCCTGCTTCTTTAAAAATCTTGTCCAGCCCTTCACGCTCCGCCTGCTCTTTCACCAAACCCGAGCCCGGAACCACCATGGCTAACTTCACATTGGAAGCGCGAAATTTTCCACGAACGACTGAGGCCGCTGCGCGCAAGTCTTCGATACGAGAGTTGGTGCAAGAGCCGATGAATACCTTATCGATGCGAATGTCAGTGATGGCAGTATTCGGCTTGAGGTTCATGTAAACCAACGCCTTTTCCATCGCATCGCGCTTGACTGGATCTTTCTCTTTGTCGGGATCAGGCACACGAGCATCTACCGGCACCACCATCTCGGGCGAGGTACCCCAAGTTACTTGTGGAATGATGTCAGCAGCGTCGATGAGCACCACAGCATCAAACTTGGCATCTGCATCGGAATGCAGCGTGCGCCAGTACGCAACGGCCTGGTCCCAGTGCGGGCCCACGGGTGAATAAGGACGCCCTTTAACGTAGTTGATGGTGGTGTCATCCACCGCTACCATGCCTGCCCGCGCGCCGGCTTCGATTGCCATATTGCAGACAGTCATGCGGCCTTCCATCGACAGCGCGCGAATCGCCGAGCCGGCAAACTCGATGGCATAACCAGTGCCGCCGGCAGTACCAATTTTGCCAATCACCGCCAGCACAATATCTTTAGCGGTGACACCGGCGCCAAGTTTGCCTTCCACTTGCACCAGCATGGCTTTTGATTTTTTGGCGAGCAGTGTCTGCGTTGCCAGCACATGCTCGACTTCCGAGGTACCGATCCCATGCGCCAGCGCACCGAAGGCACCATGGGTCGAGGTATGCGAGTCACCGCACACCACTGTCATGCCGGGCAGGGTCGCGCCCTGTTCAGGCCCGATCACGTGCACGATGCCTTGGCGTTTGTCCTGCATATTGAAGTACGTCAGACCGTGTACCCGGGCGTTTTCATCGAGGGTTTCAACCTGCAAACGCGAAATCGGATCTTCGATGCCACCGGCGCGATGGGTCGTCGGCACATTGTGATCGGCCACCACCAAATTCGCCGCATTACGCCAAGGCTTGCGGTTCGCGAGCTTCAGACCCTCGAATGCTTGCGGGCTGGTGACCTCGTGCAGCAAGTGCCGGTCGATGTAGAGAATAGTGGTGCCGTCGTCCGACGTGTGCACCACGTGGGACTCCCAGAGTTTGTCGTACAGGGTTTTGGCCATCGCAATATCGCGCGGAGCCGCGCGCTGAAACAAACAGAGAAGCCCGCGATTATGCCATAGCAGCCGCTCAGCTCAGCCCCGCCACAGGGGCGATACGGCTACTCGGCGCGCCCCGCGCTCAGAAGCAAAAGGGTTGAGCTGCTCGTAGGGCGTGAGGCCGTGGGCGGCTCAACCATGCACTTGGAGCACACCGAGGTGGACTGCCGAAGCAGGCCCTGGTGTTGTCGGCTAGCGCTTGGACTGCTGATACAGCGGCAAAACTTTTTCGCTGTAGGTGGCCAGATCTTCCATACGCTCGCCGCGCGGCGGGTGTGTTGACATGAACTTGGGCGGCTCTTTGCCACCGACCTCGCCCATTTTTTTCCACAGGCTGACCGCAGCGCGCGGGTCATACCCCGCACGCGCTGCCAGCTCGACGCCCATCCGATCAGCCTCAATTTCATGGGTGCGCGAGTTGGGCAGGCCAAGCAAGCCTTGGTAGGCATATTCCATACCTCGCTGCCCCAAAGACCCCACCCCAACTACCGCCGCTACAACGCTGATGCCGACGCTGGCCACTGCCTGCTGGGATGCGCGTTCGCGCGAGTGTTCACGCAACGCATGCGATACCTCGTGCCCCATCACTGCGGCCAACTCATCGTCGGTGAGGCGAAGTTTTTCAATCAGGCCGGTGTAGACCGCAATTTTCCCGCCCGGCATACACCATGCATTCACCTCGGGTGCGGTAATGACATTCACTTCCCATTTCCAGTTCAGCGCATCTGGCCGAAACACGGTGGATTGAGTAATCAGTCGGTCGGCAATCGCTTTGACGCGCGCGAACTGCGTCGGATCAGCGTTTAACTTACCTTTTTTATCAGCCTCCGCCATGATCTGCGCATACTGCTTGTTTGCAGCCGAACTCATGGTGGCACTTGAAATCGCCATACGCTGCTCGCGGTTGACCCCTACCGTGCCCGCTTGCGTCGTGTTTTCTGTCTTGCAGCCGGTCAGCAATAGACCGCTCAGGCATAGCGCGATCACACCGCACCATCGAATATTCATGCTTGACCCCTTCCATAAATCGATGCTGGCATTGGCCGCTGCCAGTAAAAACTCAACCATGCAGCGACCCAGCCTATGGCGCACAGACCCGATGCCAAGGTGTAGACCGATGCAGCGCCAAATTTATCCCAGCACGCAGACAACAGCAATCCACCCAAACTACCGCCCAAGCCGTAAGACACACTGATGTAGAGCGCCTGCCCGCGCGCCTGTAAAGGCCCGGCAAACCAGCGCTGCAGTACAGCCACCGAGGCTGAATGATGCACGCCGAAAGTCGCGGCGTGAAGTAACTGGGCAAATAACAACAGCAGCAATGAGTCTGCAGCAAAGCCGATCAGTGCAAATCGTACAACGCCTACCGCCAAACTCAGCAGCATCAGCGCGCGCAAACTATAGCGACGAAAAATCGGTGCCTGCCAATAAAAGAAAAGAATCTCGGCAATCACACCGAGCGACCACATCATACCGATCACAGTCTTGCTGTAACCGATTTGCGCCAGGTACAAAGAGAAGTAAACATAGAGCGCAGCATGTGCAGCCACCATCAGGAAGGTGGAAGCAAAGAAGGCGAGTACTTCACGTTGTTTTAGCAGCGCCCTAACCGAAGGCATAGCGTGGGGATGTACCTGCTGCACTTCTTCACGCATACCAGCGGCGGCCACTACCACAAGCAATAAAAGCAGCAGGGCAATGGTCGGCATAAGCGTGATACCGAATACATCGAGTAACTGGCCCGATACCATCACGGCAAAGATAAATCCTACCGAGCCCCATAATCGTAAACGACCATAGTGCGTTAAATCACCGTGCATCGCCGAGAGCATTTGCGCTTCGGACAGCGGACCTTGTGCGCTGGTGAATAAATTCAGCACGATCAGCAGCACAAAAAAATACGCAAAGGATTCGCCCCAGAACATGCCGGTAAAGATAGCGGCCGCCGCTACCGAGGTCATGCGCAGTACCAAGACGCGTCGCCTTGTGTGATCGGCCACCCATCCCCACAGATTAGGCCCAAAAATACGCATCACCTGCATCATCGACATCAATATGCCGATCTGCGTCGCGGAGATGTTCTTGTCTGCAAAGTACAAGCTGGCGTAGGGCGAGAACACCCCGACATAGCCGTAGTAGGCGAAGAAGAACAGCGCGAAATTGAACGACTGCGGGGGTTTGGATCCGGGGGTCACTGAGTTTGTGGAAATTATCTGGACCCCGGCCTGCGCCGGGGTGACGATATTAAGTGCGTTGGGTTATTGCTGTTTAACCCGACCTAGGTCTGGGTGAAAAAATTGCGTCTACCTCTGCTTTACTGGTGGGTCATCCCGGCGCAGGCCGGGATCCGGGACACTCACCGTTCAAGCACGATGGGCTCGAGTATCTCCACACTGCGCCCGATGCCGCAACGCGTGATCCATCAGTACCAACGCCAGCATGGCCTCGGCAATAGGAGTGGCGCGAATACCAACGCAGGGATCATGTCGGCCGAAAGTTTCAACTGTCACCGGATTACCATCACGATCAATAGAGCGACGCGGCGTACGAATACTCGAGGTTGGTTTGATGGCGATGGATACCGTGATGTCCTGACCCGACGAAATACCGCCCAGCACACCACCGGCATTATTCGTCAGAAAACCCTCCGGCGTGATCTCATCACCATGCTCAGTACCCTTTTGCGCTACCGAGCGAAAACCTGCACCAATCTCTACACCCTTGACTGCATTGATACCCATCATCGCGTAAGCGATATCTGCATCGAGCTTGTCAAACAACGGCTCGCCCAAACCAACTGGCACCTTGTGCGCAACCACATCAATACGCGCACCGCATGAATCGCCCGCTTTGCGGAGCTGATCCATGTAAGTCTCGAGTTGCGGCACGATCTCGGCGTTGGCGGCAAAGAAAGGATTGTGCTCGACATGCTCCCACGACTGAAACGGAATCGGCATCTCACCAAGCTGGCTCATGCAGCCATGAATCTCGGTGCCGTAATGATGCTTAAGCCATTTCTTGGCGACTGCTGCCGCACCCACCACTGGCGCGGTCAGACGCGCAGAAGATCGGCCACCACCGCGCGGATCGCGGATACCGTACTTATGGAAATAGGTGTAATCGGCGTGCCCGGGTCGAAAACGATCAACGATGTTGCCGTAGTCTTGACTGCGCTGATCCTGGTTACGAATCATGAGCGCAATCGGTGTACCGGTAGTGAGCCCCTCGTATACGCCGGATAAAATTTCTACCGCATCAGGCTCGTTACGTTGCGTGACATGGCGCGAGGTACCCGGCCGACGACGATCAAGGTCGGGCTGTATGTCGGACGCATCCAGTGGCATGCCGGGCGGGCAGCCATCAATCACGCAACCGATCGCGGGGCCGTGAGATTCGCCGAATGTGGTGACTGTAAACAGCGTGCCGAAAGTATTACCGGACATGGAGTCGCGCGCCGCAATTGAAATAAAGCCGTCATTCTACCAGCCGCTGTCGGCCGAAACGCTCGCTGAGCCAGCGACGCGCCTCGCGCAGATATTCTGGCTGCATCACACATAGCAACACCAAAAGCGCGAGGTTGGCCACGGCCGTGAACAGAAAAATTCCCGGCACTGAGACGCCGGCCGACAACAACACCATGGCGATCAATGCCGCCACCACCATGAACAGCGCATTCAGAATATTCATGCCGCCGATGGTGCGTGACAAATGGCTAGGCTCGGAGCGTGTCTGTATTAGTGCAAACAGCGGCACCACATAAATGCCACCAAAGGCGCCCAGCAGAAAACAATCGAGTAGCACGCGAAACTGCTCGCCAAACAGCAATGAGGCTGCCGTTACCTGAGCCGGCATAGTTACCGTGCTGGCAAAATACAAATCAATACCAAACACACTGAGCCCAAGCGCACCGATCGGCACCAGCCCAAGGTGAATGCGCCGCCCTGACAAGCGCTCACACATTAACGAGCCTGCCCCGATACCAATAGAGAACGCCGTGAGTAATATCGCGAACACCTGCGGCACTCCATGCAAGATATCGCGTGCATACACCGGAAACTGCGCCAAGATCATCGCACCAAAAAACCAGAACCAGGAATTGGCCAGCATGGCAACAAATACATCACGATTAGCGGCTGAAAAACGCAAGTTGCGTACGCTCTCTACGAAGAGATTACGACTTATCAGCAGATCTGGCGCTGCAGGTGGCGAAGACGGCACCATCAGAGTAAGCAACAACCCAATGAAGGCAACACTAATCGTACCTACGACAATAATGGTTACTCCGGTCGCGCCAAGTGCCATCGCCGCCGCACCGATGAGCTGTCCGGTAAGAATACCGACGAAGGTACCCATCTGCACCAAGCCGTTACCACCGATCAGCTCTTGCTGAGAGAGATGCTGCGGAAGGTAAGAATGCTTGACCGGCCCAAAGATGGTGGAGTGCAAACCCATACCAACTACCGCCGCTACAAGCAACCACAGGTGATGCATTGCCCAGCCGAATGCGGCGATCACCATAATAGCGATCTCCATCAGCTTCACCGCGCGCATGAGAAATGCTTTATCGGTCTTGTCAGCGATCTGACCCGCAGTGGCTGATGCCAATACAAATGGCAAAATAAACAAGCCGGCGATCAGGTTATTCAATAAACCGACATTCAGGTCAGTCCAGGACGCAGCATCGAAAGTAATCGCAGTGACTAGCGCGGTCTTGAACAGATTGTCGTTGAAAGCCCCTAGAAATTGCGCGCCAAAAAAAGGCGCAAATCGGCGCTGTAGTAGTAGTGCGAATTGAGAGGGCTGTGCCGCAGGATGTGTCACTCCTCAGTCTCCGCCGGCCAGTCTCGGATATACGCCTTGAGCAGCTTGTTCTCGAAGGACTGTGCATCAAGCACCGCCTTGGCAATATCGTAAAACGACATCACGCCCAGCAGCTCACCACTGACGTCGACTACCGGTACGTAGCGCGAGTGGCGCTCCAGCATTCGGCGACGTATGTCGTTGAGATCAGTCTCAGGTGAAATCACATCGATATCAGTCGCCATATGCTGCCCAACGGTACCCTCACGAACACTACCGCTCTTAACATCAATCGCATTCATTACCTCGCGGAAGCTGAGCATTCCACACACATGGCTATCACGTAGCACAACCAGCGAACCGATATCATTCGCGGTCATGAGATGGATGGCATCTCGCAAAGAAGTTTCGGGAGTAGCGGTGAAAAGACCATCGCCCTTGACCTTCAGTATGTCTGCAACTTTCATGACATTACCCGTGAGTTTTGTTGACGACTACAGCGTGCCATGTGCAATGTAGCCGACTCATCCTGAAAAAGCCAGACCTGGTCAGGCCGCGTCCACTCTGTGAGCACGCACTGCGGCCTATAATGCTTCCCATAATTCGTTCTTCTGGAGACCGCCCGCATGAGCGATCCACGTTACCCCGGCTTCGACACCCTCTCGCTCCACGCTGGCAGCGCACCCGATCCGGCGACAGGCGCGCGCGCTACGCCGATTTATCTGTCAACCTCGTTCGTGTTTCGTGATTCCGATCATGCTGCCTCGCTATTCAATATGGAGCGCTCGGGTCATGTTTACTCGCGCATATCGAACCCGACCAATGCGGTGCTGGAGGAGCGTATCGCAGCACTCGAAGGCGGTGTCGCCGGACTAGCGGTCGCCAGCGGTCAGGCGGCCTTACATTTGGGTTTAGCGACGATTGCCGGTGCGGGTTCGCATGTACTGGCGTCGCGTGCGCTATACGGAGGCTCGCAAAACCTGCTTGGTTACACCATGCGGCGGTTTGGGATAGAGACGACCTTTATTGATCCGCGCGATCTGGATGCCTGGCGCAATAACATTCGTCCGAATACCAAGGTTTTGTTTGCAGAGACACTCGGCAATCCCGGTCTGGACGTACTCGATATTGATAGCGTTGCGGCTATAGCGCATGAGCATCATCTACCCTTGATGGTGGATTCCACCTTCACCACGCCGTATTTATTGAAGCCCCTCGACCACGGCGCTGATCTGATCTTCCACTCAGCTACCAAGTTTTTATGTGGGCATGGCACAGCAGTGGGTGGATTGTTAATTGATGGTGGCACCTTTGATTGGCAGCGTGCCTACGAAGCCACCGGACGCTTCGCTGAATTATGCGAACCGTATGAGGGCTTTCATGGCATGGTGTTTTCGGAAGAATCGACGGTCGCCGCGTTCGCCTTGCGTGCGCGACGCGAAGGTCTGCGCGACTTTGGCGCAGTGATGAGCCCACACAATGCATTCACAATTTTGCAGGGCATCGAGACGCTCTCGCTGCGCATGGAGAAGCATGTCGCCAATGCGCGTAAGGTGGTCGAGTTCCTGGTATCCCACCCGGCGATTGAATCCGTTGCTTATCCAGAGCTACCTGATCACCCTGATCACGCGCTTGCCGCACGATTGCTGCCGCGTGGTTGTGGTGCTGTGTTTTCATTCGCACTCAAAAGTAACCGCGCCGCAGGCCAACGCTTTGTCGAGTCGCTGCAGGTGTTCTCGCATCTCGCTAACGTAGGTGATGCAAAATCATTAGTGATTCATCCCGCCTCAACCACCCATTTCCGGGTACCGACTGAGCAGCTGGCTGCTTCTGGTATCACTGAGGGCACCATGCGGCTATCCGTTGGGCTTGAGGATGCTGACGATCTGATCGATGACCTGAAACGCGGCCTGAAGGCTGCGCAGAAGGGAGCCTGAGATGGAACTCACCGTCAATAATCAACCTGCCTACGCCTATACCGGTGGTAAAACATTTGATCGTTCACGTCCTACAGCGGTATTCATTCATGGCGCACAGAATGATCACTCGGTCTGGATTTTACAAACCCGCTACTTCGCACATCACGGATTTTCAGTGCTGGCAGTTGATTTGCCAGGGCATGGTCGCAGCGGAGGTGACGCGCTGACTTCCGTAGAGGCAATGGCAGATTGGTTGAACCAGGTACTTGATGCAGCCAGCGTCCAACAAGCAGTTCTGATCGGCCACAGCATGGGCTCGCTGATCGCGCTGGAGGCTGCTGCAAGATCCCCCGAGCGTATCAAAGGCCTGGCGTTGGTCGGTACTGCTTACCCCATGCGCGTATCGCCGGCGCTGCTTGAGACGTCGCGCGAGCGTGAGCCGGTCGCGATCGATATGGTGAATATCTGGTCGCACTCGACGATTGCACAGAAACCCTCTGCACCCGGCCCGGGTTTTTACGTGCATGGCGGTAGCCGGCGGCTGATGCAGCGCATCTCTGAGATCAATCCTGCCAAGGTTTTCCATACCGACTTCGCGGCCTGTAATGACTACAGTCATGGCGAGCAAGCTGCAGCAGCGCTGCACTGCCCTGCATTATTTCTGCTCGGCCGCAAAGACATCATGACGCCTGCCAAAGCAGCCACGTCGCTCTCCTCTGCCTTTAAACAATCGAAAACCGTGACCTTGGAGGCCTGCGGCCATGCGCTGATGGCGGAGCAACCCGATCAGGTACTGGATGAGTTGTTCGCTTTTTCGTGCGGTGTAGTGAAGTAATCTGAAAGCGGCGTTGATAAATCGCGGCTAAGCAACTTGGCTACCTGCTGCGATAACGCGGAATCCGGCGACGGGCTGAACGCAAACACGCTGAATACCTCGGCTAGCGTTAACTTATCGGGGTTGGCAAGCAAGACCCATTTGTCCTGTTTGGCTTGTGCGCGTCTACGAAAAGAAATCGTACCCAAGCGCTGCGGGCGAACCCTGCCCACCCAGCCCATTTCCAGCATGCGCTGCAGCAGGTGCTCGATCTCATCAAAGCCTAACTGAGTACGTTCACGCATAAGCCACGCGTCTACTGCTGCGTGATCTGCTCGCGCATCGTGTAATACTTTCAGCAGCGCTGCGGCGTCAACAAAATCATCTCCCGGGCCGGGGCGATGCCACCAACGCTCATAACGTATCGCCGGTAACGCGGCTGCAACTACCGCGCCGAGTAGCGTGATAAGCCAAAACAGGTAGATCCAGATCAGGAAAACCGGAAACGCTGCCAACGCGCCGTAGATGGCGCGATAGCCCCCACCCATCGATATTGACAACGAAAACAGACGGCGCGCAATCTCGAATGCGATGCCCGCTACCAGCCCACCGATAAGTGCCTCGCGCCAATCGACGAAACGATTCGGCACCGTCAAATAAAGTAAAGCGAATGCACAGGTAGAGAGCAGAAGCGACAGCAGCAGCGTGACACTGGAGTTCAGCAGTGACGGCTGACGGAGGGTGCCGCCGAACATAGGCAAAAACTCGGAAGCTTCCGAAGCGGCAGTTAACGAAGCGCCCAGCAGCAGTGGCCCGATTGTCATGACGGCCCAGTACACCACCAGACTTTGCAGTACCGGACGGGACTCACGCACGCGCCAGATACGGTTGAGGGTGCGATCTACCATGCTGAACATCAGAATCGCGGTCACCATCAGGAACACCGCACCCACTGCCGACAAGCGACTGGCTTTGGCAGAGAACTGTGTCAGGTAATCGAGTATGGTGTTGGCTATCCCCTTCGGCATCACCGACTGCACGAAATAGGTTTCGAGTGAATCGCGAAAGCTTGTGAATAGCGGGAAGGTGGTAAAGATCGCAAACGCAATGGTCAGTACTGGTACCAGTGCCAACACCGTGGTGTAGGTCAGGCTGCCCGCCACCTCGAATAGATGCTCTTCACGCAGCCGAATACCAACGAAACGTGCCAGATCACGTACCTGTGAGCCGGTCCAACGACCAGAGGGATGCGGGGAGCGTGGTGTCATGATGGAGATCGCGCCAAGGGCAGGCGCTGTATGCAATGAAGCGCGCGCCTATAATAGCAAGCCATGAGCACAGACCCCCTGAAGATTCTTGTTTTGTATTACTCGCGCCATGGCGCAACGCGCAAGCTTGCCGAGTTGATCGCGCAAGGTGTAGCCCATGTGCCGAATTGCGAGGCCGTGCTGCGCACAGTACCCGCAGTATCCACGGTAACTGAAGCCATAGAGCCTGCCGTGCCTGACACGGGTGCGCCTTATGTAGAGCTGACCGATCTGGAAGAATGCGCCGCACTTGCCCTCGGCTCACCGACTCGCTTTGGCAACATGGCGGCACCGCTCAAATACTTCATTGATAGCACCAGCGCGCAATGGTTGTCCGGTGCGCTCTCCGGTAAACCAGCCTGCGTATTCACCTCGACCGGCAGCTTGCACGGTGGGCAGGAATCTACCTTGTTGTCCATGATGCTGCCGCTGCTGCATCACGGGATGCTGATACTCGGCCTGCCCTATACGGAAGCGACATTAATGACAACGGCTTCGGGTGGCTCGCCATATGGGGCGACGCACTGGTCAGGTATCAAGGGCGACCAAACACTGAGCGACGATACCCGCGCCCTTACCATCGCACTTGGCAAGCGGCTGGCGCACACAGCGCGCCAACTTCAACAAGGCTAGAGCATGGAAGTCACGCCGTTTCAACATCGACTGCACCAGCTCGCCAGCGCAAGCCTGGTATTACTGATCGTATTGTGCGTACTGTGGGAACTGGTGCTTGCGCCACTGCGACCGGGTGGCTCGTGGATGGTGATCAAAGCACTGCCGCTGCTCGCACCCCTGCCCGGTACGCTACGTCGCAATGTCTACACCATGCAATGGGCGTCGATGATGGTGCTGATGTATTTCACCGAAGGCGTGGTTCGTGCATGGAGTGAGCAAGGCCTTTCGCAATTACTCGCAGGTGCAGAAATTGTATTCTCGACGCTGTATTTTTTTGCAGCGATTTTTTTCCTGCGGCCTTACAAGCGTGAGGCAAAGCGACTTGCGCAAGAGGCCTTGCAACGCGCCGCCGAGCCCCATGAGCGATGAGTTTCTAAGCCAGTGCGCGCAACGCATCGGTGCCCGGCATGTGCTGACCGGTGACGACATGGCGGGTTATCTCACCGACTGGCGCCGCCGGTTCACCGGACGCGCGCGAGCAGTTCTTCGACCAGGGTCAACCAAGGAAGTAGCGATGCTGGTGCAGCTTTGCGTTGCGCATCGCGTGCCGATTGTGCCGCAAGGTGGTAATACCGGCTTGGTGCTGGGTAGCGTGCCTGACGATAGCGGCCACGCGGTGGTGCTATCGCTGTCTCGGCTACACCGAGTGCGGGAAGTAGACGCAATTAACAACACACTCACCGCCGAGGCCGGCTGCACCCTGCATCAGGTGCAGCAAGCTGCTGAGGCGCATGGCCGGTTGTTTCCTTTATCGCTTGCCTCCGAGGGTAGCTGCAGTATTGGCGGTAATCTCGCCACCAACGCAGGTGGTACTGCGGTACTCCGATACGGCAATGCGCGCGAGCTGACGCTGGGTCTGGAAGTCGTCACTGCACAGGGTGATGTCTGGCACGGTCTGCGCGGTCTGCGTAAAGACAATACCGGCTACGACCTGCGTGATTTATTTATCGGCTCCGAAGGGTCGCTTGGCATCATTACTGCCGCGGTACTGAAGCTATTCGCGCTACCAGCCGCCCGCGCGACTGCGTTGTTTGCACTGGCATCAGTCAGCGACGCGCTTAACCTGCTGAGCTTGGCGCGAACGCGCTGCGACGCCAACCTGACAGGCTTCGAGTTGATGTCTGACTTTTGCCTGCAGCTGGTCGAGCGCCACTTCAGCACGCAACGACTACCCTTTGCGCAGCGCTACCCGCAGTATGTGTTGATGGAGCTATCCACTACCGAGCCTGAAGCTCATGCGATTGCACAGCTGGAGGCGGTAGCATCGCGGGCCATCGAGACATCGATTGCGCATGATGTCATCATGGCGACCTCGCTCTCGCAATCGAAAGCGCTGTGGGGACTACGCGAACATATCTCCGAGGCACAAGCCTCTGAGGGCAAAAACATCAAGCATGATGTTGCTCTACCCATCTCAGCGATTCAAAATTTCATTGTTGATGCCGATGCCGAGCTTCAACATGCTTTCCCGGGTTGCAGAATGGTGACATTTGGTCATCTGGGCGATGGCAATCTTCATTACAATGTGTCGGCGCCAGCCGGCCAGGATGATGAATCATTTTTGACTCAGCAGGAAGCGATCAACAGAATCGTACATGATCGTGTTCATCACTACGGCGGCTCGATCTCTGCCGAGCATGGTATTGGCGCACTCAAGCGACAAGAAATTTTGCGCTACAAAACCGAGACTGAGATGGCAATGATGATCGCCATCAAGCGGGCACTAGACCCGCTCAATTTGATGAATCCCGGGAAAGTCGTTTAAGTTGCATTCCCGGGCAGTTACTGTCTCGGGGAATGCCATGAAATTTTTTCTGACGGGGTTGTTACTGCTGCAGCCGCTTGCGGCCTACGCAGTGTATCGGTGTGAGTTCAACGGAACAATCAGCTACTCAGATCTGCCTTGTGCCGGGAGTCAATTAGACTTGTCACATGAGCCATCAACACCGCATAGCGACGATCATCAGACTAAAAACGAGCGCAGCGAAGTAAGCCGCTTGCAAAAACTGCGAGAACAACGTGAGCGGCAAGATCAGCAGATTCGTGACCTCGCCGCACGTGGTGCTGCTGCGCGTGAGCGTAAATGCCGATCATTGGCGCTGCAGGTTAAGTGGCGCGAAGAAGATGTACGCGAGGTAACGCTAGACAAAGCGCATAAAGCGAAAATTCGACTTCGGCGCGCAACCGAAAAGTTTGATAGCGAGTGCCGATAATCAGGTTGGGGCAATTAGGTCCTGCATCTGCCCGATAGGGATTTTCCGCCGAGCGACTTGAGCAACAGTGGCATAGGCTGCGAGGTGCGTTTTATGTCTCAGGCTGCGCTGACTGATTTTCCAACGCCTCACGTAGCTGCTGCTCTAGCCGGGCATGAATGGCTGGCCCATATTGCTGATACAACGATGCGAATAATTCATCAAGCAGCAGCGTATTGGCAATGTAAACCTTGGTATTGTCGATAGACTTGACGAATACCAGCTCGATACCCGCGAGCGCCTCCAGCTGCTTGAATACGGCTGAAGCGCCGAGCTCTGTGCGTTGCGCAATATCCTGTACCGATAGGCCGTTTTTATCCGCTTCAAGCAACACCTGAATAATCTGTACACGTTCCTCGATGGACATGGCACCCAGAAAGCGGGCGATGTGTTTAATGTCCATCGTAGTTGCATTTGATCGATTCATGGCGCCAGGTAAACGAGCTTATCAGGTGGATACAGGGTCAAAACACAGCATCAAAGTACAGCGCCAATACAAGATCAAATTACACGGTCAAATTGACTTGAGCCGCTGCGCGATGCGCGCTGCCTCCTCGGCCTGCTCATCAAGCAGGTGCGCTGTTTGATGCGCAACCGCAGCCATATCGCTGATACGCTTCTTGACTGCCTCCGATGAGTGCCAAAGCTGCGACTCGTCGACATGAAAATCCAACTCAGGCTCTGCTTTGGCCGCTACAACTGGCGTGGACGGTGCGGGCGAGGCAGCCGGCTGCGCAGCGCTTTCGACTTGCGCAGCGGGCAGCGTTGCGGCGGGCGCAGGCTCGGGCACCACGGCGCTCGGCACTGGTTGCGCTTGGGTTTGTGGTTTACGACGAGGGCGCGGCGCGCCCTCACTCTCTCCCATTTGAGGACCGTGATCCCCACGAAAAATATTGGCTTCTTCTGACATGAGCAAACTCCCATCGGCGGGGTCGCCGTAAACAAGTCTGCCCTATTCTAACTGGCGTAACTGCATACGCGCCAGAAAGCTGTTCGGAACCTGCCCCGTAAGGTCAGCGCTACCCGCGCCGGCTCAAGCCGATCCCGCACCACGCGCAGGCGGGTATTTCGGCCTATCGCTTCAACGAAGGCAGGCGCCGTAACAGCTTCAGGCCATCGGGGTCGACAATTTCAATGTACTTTTGGTCGACGCGAATATACCCGCCACGAGCGAAGCCAGACAGCGTACGGCTGACGGTTTCCAGCGTGAGGCCCAGGTAACTGCCAATGTCTTCTCGGGTCATACGTAAATGAAATGACTTATCCGAGAAGCCCATGGCGCGGAATTTTTGCGAGATCGACAGCAGGAATTTTGCGACGCGCGCCTCGGCAGGAAGCGTACCCATCATATAGCCAACCTTTTGACCACTGATCAAAGCCTGGCTCATCAGCTCTACCAATCGACGCCGGAAACCGTGGGCCTTGCCTCCGGTACCACTGAAGAACTCCAGGGGCACCACAATCAATTCGATATCCGACAAGGCGACCAAGGTGTTCTTGAACGTCTTGGATTCGATACCATCAAAACCGATCAGATCACCCTTCATCGGAAAATCGAGAATTTTCTCGTTTCCGTATTTATCAATCCATGAGGTCTTGAGAAATCCTGCGTACACAATAAAAATCGCATCGCAACGGTCACCACCGGTGTACACGCGCGAGCCGGTTCTTGATTTGATATGTTGGAATCGGTATGCATCAGTGCCAAGCGAATCATCGGCCTCGATACGGAGTATCTGGTAAACCTGCTCGACGTTTGACCACAGCCGCGGAAAGTTATCAGCCATTCTTGAGTAACGACCAATATCGGCCACACTGCGGTGTTCAACTGCTTCGTCAGACGACTTTTGTAGTGTTTGCATAGCGCTCCCCTTCATCTGAATTACCGCATGTCAGCGGAAAGATGGAGGCGATACTAGAGCAAATCTTTTCGATAATTTCCGTGAACACGCGCGCAAGTGCGGCTGCTCAAAGCACGTAAACGAGCATCAACTTGGCCTGACTTAACATGCCAGATCGATGAGGTCGATCGAACTACAGAGCTGATCATGCGCAGGAATACAGAATGATTACGCACAGTCATATCATCAAGCAGCAACTGCAAGAATCATGTCGGATGGATCAATATAACAATCGACACGTGACAACGTAGCCAGCTGCAATGAATCGATGACCGAGTTATCAACGGTAACGACTAGAGGTAGTCCTTCATCCGTAGTAATGCAAAGCTCGGCTCTGCGTTCACCGCGTGTGAGTGTGTCGATCTGTCCTCGTAAGCGATTCAAGTCGCGACCTGTCGCTGCGGTTGGCGATGAAAGTTCTACCGCAGATGCCTTGATCAAGGCGAATACCTTAGCCCCGATGTTGAGCTGAAGCTCACGACAACTCTCGTGTGTGATTGATGCGATCAGCCTGAGCTTGTCGTTAACCAGCAGACCAATATCGTCGTTCACCGGGCCTTGCAGCATCGAGACAATGACAGCGCCAAATTGATTACGAGCGCTGGTTTTCATTGCAATATCGGTTAGCCGCGCATAGTCAGCCTCAAGATCATTGGCTAAACGATTCAATCGATGAACAAACCGCGCATGCTCGGCGCTGATCAAATCAAAATTTTTGAGCAGCTGCTTACCACGCTCGGTCAGCTGCGTGCGGCCACCGCCTTTGCCGCCAGCGTGCCGCTCGAGCAGTCGATCGCCAGTGAGTTGCGTCATTTGATCGATCGTGTCCCATGCACCTTTGTAGCTGTAGCCGGCGATTTTTGCCGCCTTGGTCAGATTTTCGGTAAGTCCGATCTGCCTCAGCAGCTCTATGCGCTTTCGGTTGGCGAGCAGCGTGTCGCCGTGGCGCAGCGTCAGCTCGGCGTCTAGCGCCAGCGGTAATGAAACTTCGCGATACGTTGTCATTTACAAAATAATGCAGCTATTAAGTGAGCATTTTCTAATCTACCCGAGTTGACAAGCAAGATAAACCTCAATAAACTTTGATCAAGATTTACTCAAGTATATTTAGATAGTAATTCCCCTTGTTAGTGGGCGATTTATCCGCGATATAGGCGCGTCCATCAAAATTTACCTATATACATTTTCAAGGCCAAAAAAACTCAATGATATGAAGAATTCGCTGAACCACATCGCGCTGGCGCTTGGCCTGTTTGCCAGTACTCAGCTGGCGGCACATGCCGGCGACGACGTCAAAATCCTGCTCGAGTTGTTGCTCGAAAAAGGCGTCATCACGCAAGACGAGTTTGATCAGAAACTGAAGCTGGCGCGCGAGAAGGAAGAGATTCGCGCCTTCAACGAGGCGCAGGATATTCGTCGAGCGAATCGTGAGATCGACAAGCGCGCCGAGGACGAGCGCAAATTCAAAACCCAAATCTATGGGCAGCTTTCGGCTGGCTACTACCAAGCGTCGAACATGAGCTCGGCTAACCTGGATGCTTCGGGCATGAGCGACCAGCCCAAGGGAAATAACCGCGCCGGACTGAAAGTGTCGCGCGAACTGAACGCCGACAACACCGTGATGGTGACGCTGGAGTCAAATTTCTCAGCGCGTACCGGCGCAATTGGGCGCGACGCCGCCGGTTACGGAACCGCAAATAACAATACACCCGGCGCCACGCTGCTGGATCGCGAGGCAAATGTTCGTTGGATATCGAAAGAGTACGGCACGTTCATCCTCGGGCGCGGGCCCACGCTGCAAAACGATCTATCGGGTGCATTCGACGCACGACAGAACTGGAATTTCGGTGGCCTCAAGCCGATCGGTCGCTACATCGGCTCGCATAGCGCGAATGGCGTAAACCGCGCCGATAAATTATTTCGCTATATCTCTCCGAATTGGAACGGATTTAATCTTGATACCGGCGTCTCATTTGGCGGCGTACCCGGTAATGATGAACGAGGCACGAATTACTACCTAGGCGGTCGCTACAAAAACGGAAACTTCGAGCTAGGCTACAACCATGCGGAGGTCCGGCTAGGGGGTAGCAGTCCCGCGAATACACCGACCAGTCAGCAAGCGGTAAACAACCGCGTCGATTTCCTTGCTGCGAAATACAGCATGGAGCAGCTAACGCTGAATACCGGTTTTATCATGACCCGTAATCCTTCTACGGCGTCAGGTGGCAGCTTTAATACCTTCGTCACCAACGGGCGAGTCAATGCCAATACATGGTTCGCAGGCGCGGTCTACCGGTTTACACCAACGATCAGTTGGAACCTCGGCTACTACGCAGTTGATGACCGTACTGTGCAGACCAGCATCAATAAAAATAATGACGTGCAAATGCTGGCCACAGGCCTGACTTATACACCGTACAAAGATTGGGATTTTTTCATTGACTATGCCACCGCCCGACGACAGGCGGGCGCGACAGGCGCGTTCACGATCTACGACAAATGGGGCCCTGATACGGGAACACCCTGCGCGAGTAGTACAGGCACAGGTTGCTCGGAGAGCAAATCAAGTCAGACAGGCGTTTCGGTTGGTGCTCAGTACAAGTTCTAGCGCAACCTGCTACTGGCATCCAAATTAATCGCTATGAAATTTACAGGTATGAGGTCAACTGACATGACATTTACTGACACCACATCATCCGGCAAAAGATTCGGCATCATGCTGTCGATTGCACTCTGTCTATTGACCCTGACGAGCGCTTGGGCTGCCGAGGTAAAAGTCGCCGTCGCCGGTAATTTTGCGCAACCGATGAAAGATATCGCTACCGAATTCGAAAAAGATACCGGGCACAAACTTAATTTGTCGCAGGGCGCTACCGGCAAGTTTTACGCGCAAATTAGTAATGGTGCCCCATTCGATGTACTGCTCTCAGCTGATGATGAAACGCCCGCCAAGCTGATTAAAGAAGGGAAAGCCGTATCAGGCAGCCAATTCACCTATGCGATCGGGCGGTTGGTGCTGTGGTCACCGGACGATAAGTTGGTGGATCAAGGCGGTGCTGTGCTGAAGAGCGACAAGTTCAAGTTCTTGTCGATCGCCAATGCGAAGGTTGCACCGTACGGACGTGCTGCAGTCCAGACGATGCAGAAATTAGGTGTACTGAGCAGCATTGAGCCGCGCGTCGTTCAGGGTGAGAGCATCACGCAAACACATCAATTTGTCTCAACCGGTAATGCGCAGCTTGGCTTTGTTGCCTTGTCGCAGGTGTGGGATGGTAGCAAGATCAAGTCCGGTTCTGCCTGGATTGTGCCGGAATCGATGCATGAACAACTCAAGCAAGATATCGTACTACTCAACCCGGGTAAGGAATCGCCGGCCGCCTCAGCTCTGATCGATTATATAAAGTCAGAAAAATCAAAAAAAATTATCGAGCGCTACGGCTACAGACTTCCTTGAAAACTTTTTACCAATCGAGCACGATTAGTCCTAAGCGCTTTGTCGGGCTGGCTGCATCATGTCACCTCGATCAACAGGTAGACGAACCTCGAAACTGGTACCAACACCCGGGCGACTATCAAAATGAATATCGCCAAGATGCGCGTTCACAACCGTTTTTGAGAGCCACAAGCCGACGCCCATTCCTTCGGTTTTGCTGGTCTTGAATAATTCAAAAATCGATTGCTGCATGTCCTCGCTGATGCCGGGGCCGTTGTCGATAACCTTGAGTATGACTTCGCCTTCATCACAGCTGCTGCTCACCTCAACTCGACCTGGCTTAACTGATGCCTCTGATGCGGCTTCGACAGCATTATTCATGACATTCAGTACAACCTGCTGTAGCTGGGTCTGATCGCCAACTACGGGGCAAGGGTCGCCGAATTGATATGCCAACTGCACCTGCTTGGATGCGGCATATGGCATGATCAAAGCTGCACAGTCGCGCACCAGATCATTGATATCCAACCTGACCATGGCACCGCTTCTATCTTCGAATAGCTTGCGTAGCTTGACGATAATGTCAGCAGCACGACGATTATCTTGATTCACCTGCAGTACGAGCTGCTTGATCTGATCGTCTGTCTCAGGCGTTGATTCTTTCTCGAGCAGCAGTCGTTCGACCAACTGTGTATTCAAGCGTATCGAGCACAGTGGCTGATTCAGCTCATGCGCCAAACTCGCCACCAGCGCACCCATAGATGCTGATTTATTCGACAAGGTCAGCTGGCGGATAATCTCTTCGCGCTCATGCAGAAGATGCTGTAATTCTTGCTGGTGCTGTCCTAGTAAGGCTTGACGTGTCTCGGCTGCTGATAGCTCACGTTCAGTCTGTAGACGGTCAGCCTCGCGGCGCTCGAGAAAGATGCGTAAAAAGCCAATATTTGTGAGCGGTATACAAATCATCTGGCCGAGTACCATCAATACTTGATCGGGCGTGTTGGCATAAATATCCATCGACTGCGGATCAACTGCAATACCGATCGCGCGTACCGCCTGCGTCGAACAAAATCCGATGCCTGCGGCCATCAACAGATCGGCGCCCAAGCTCTGCTTGTTACCTTTCAACCAATAACCGAGCAGAAAGTAGTCGATCAGGATGAATGCATAAAATCCGAAGTAATACACCCGTAGGTAATACTCGGATACGCCAGCATGGTAGGCGCTGATGAAGGTACTTAAAAAAATGATGGTAGTGAGCGCATAAAACCATTTCGCTTGGGCAGACACCTTGCCAAAGAACATGCGTAATGCAATGCAGCGACCTGCGTTCCCAACCACCATCGGAATCTGTCCGATGTAGATGAATGCCCACTCGCTAACCACGCCCCGCATTGACAGCGGAATTACCGCAATCCCGCTGAGTACTCCGGAAAGACACCAAAGTCTGACTTGTGAATCACGTTGCTCCGACAACGCAAACCAGATTACTGCGTGCATGACCAGATAGACCATGCAGATCATGAGTATGACGGTTTGTGGATGAAAATACGGCATGATGGATAGACCGTGATTGACGGCTATTGAGGCAGCCCTGCGTGAGTCACTAGCCTATTGCGTGCTCGTTTCCTGCGGCTTTTCTGAATCTGGCGGAATAATCGATTGTGTCGTAAAAAGTTGTATCGACACGGCACCAGTGGGCACTTTTACCTTGAGACCCTGCAAATAAATTTGCAGCTTGGGGAGTTGTGCGGAATGAATTGTGTATGGGGGCTTGCCCGATAGGCTGGTCGTTGCGCCAGCTTTTAATTTCAGCGGTTTGGCCGCACCCGTCGCGTCGACTACGCACAGTGTTGACTCGGTGTAGCTGCCTAAATACAAGCGTGTATAGGTCGCTCTGACTTGCGTGGGCGCCCAACGCGCCACATCCCCACCCGCGCTAACCGCACAAGGGTCTGGCCCCTCGTCGGGGTTTGTAGATGCAGCCGTAGCTGTAGCCGACGGTGCATCTTCCGCTGCGCTTGATGGTGCTGATGTAGCAGGACTTGGTGGTACCGCAGCAGCCGTTACCGACGCGGGGGCAGCAGTTTCCGCTGTTGGCGATGCAGTTTCAGTAGCCACTGGCTCAACGGTAGTCTCAACGACTGGCTCGGCTACTGGTTTTGGTGTAGGGGTCAGACCGCGCAAGATGGAGAAGCTAAGCACGAGCGCGACGACGATCACCGCAAGCAGCGGAAGACGCCGGGATTCAAAGTTTGATCGGTTAGCCGGCTGAGACATTATCCCTTTACCAGTCTCGACCGGTAATGTCGCTGGAGCTGTCGCCGTCGCCATTATCGGGCTCGCAACGGTATCAGTGAGGGTATTAGAGGCAGTCGACGGACGCGGTGCTTGCGGCACCAACTCGGACAGGTCTATGCCAAATACATCGGCGTATTTGCGCGTTGCCAGTAACTTGTGACGAGCCCCGTAAAACGCACGCAGGCCGCCATTTTCGATTTGCTCGATCTGCTCACGCGACAAGGTTGCCATTCGCGCTGCATCGGACACGGCCAGCCCGCGCTCAATACGCTCTTGCTTCAGGCGTGTGCCATCGATGACGACCTCATCCGTGTCATTCAAGCTGACATCGACCGGACGCTGACGCCCACCGGATTCGAAGGGGCTACTCACACAAAAAATCGCTCGAGAGAGCTGACGCTAATCCCGTAGCCGCGCGCCAACCGAATCATGGTGCGAAAGCCTGGTTCACCGTAGGTGCCGCTTTCGATTTTCGAGATAGTGGGCAACGAGACACCGGAGGCGGGATCACCGTTTAGCATGCTGGCAGTGACGACATCCGTCTTGGTCATGTGACGCGCCAGCCGTACCGCCAACAGATACTCGTGACATGCTCGGAATTGCGAGGGATCGATCCCCGCCAACCATTTGCGCGAAATCTCAGCGATGGCTTCAGAACGTCCGTTCAAATTTGGCGGAGCGATCTCAGGCGCTGACTCACTGAGCGCAATCGAATTCGGGGTCATGCGGGATACTCCATCATTATCTAATCTAGGTGAAGGGCGACGAGCATAGGTGTTAACGCCGCCGCGCGGTGAAAGATAGCTTCGCCAACGAAACTTCACCATAGCCCCTAAGGGTAACCCATGGCAGTGCTTAGGGGATAGCGTCCAGTATACGTATTAATTCGATAACATTTGCCGCGCCGAGCTTGCGCATCATATGCATGCGATGAAGCTTGACCGTACGCTCGGCAATTCCCAGCTGATTGGCTATCTGCTGATTCATGTAGCCTTGTGATACCAAGCGTGCAATTTGCGCCTCTCGCGCCGATAGCGACGCAAACCGCGCCTCACTATCGGTTGAGGACAAGGATTTACGAATATCCGCCAAATGTCGCTGCAAGCCCTTGTCAACAGCATCGAGTAACTGACCATCATCGAAAGGCTTGATCAAAAAATCAAGTGCCCCGGCTTTCATTGCCTGCACTGCCTCACCAGCGCTGCTGCCGCCGCTCATAAAAACAATAGGTACAGAATTAGCGCGCTGTTGTAGTTCACGTTGCAGATCAAGGCCGGATACGCAAGGCATCTTCACATCCAATAATAAACAGCGAGGACCGGGAAACATCGGATCAGCTCGCTGTTCAAATTCAATGAAATCGTCGGCCGAAGCGAACTCGGCAACCGCAAAACCCTGATGCAGCAAGATAGCTCGGATAGCGCTGCGCACCGACGGGTCATCATCGATAACCGAAATATGGCCACGCGCATGACGCATGGCCTCTTGCTCGTCTTGTACAGTGATAATGGCGCGAGCAGAACGGCGCATAGTGGACCTGCCCACTACACCTAATTAATCCGCATGACCGGCTTCTGGTTTCAGAAGAAAACGAGGGATAGGAGGCGGCGCGACCAGCTCGGGATCTAACCGTCGTGAGGCCAGGGATATCGCATCAGGCTCGATCAGCAACCCAAGCTTGCGCGCGTATAGCTTGATCATCCGACTCATCTCGGACGCCGATGCAAACTGCTCAGCACCCGCTTCAATCGCCAGCACCTGACGCACGCTCATACCCGTGGTAGCAGCCACATCCTCGACAGATAGCGCCATCTGCTTGCGCTGCATTGCCAGCTTCTCACCAATCTCCATAGCCGCTCCGGTCGGAGGTTTTATTATTATTGCAACAATCAACAATCAATCCCCTCTACGAGATTGTATTCAGATTATTGCAGGCGAGAAAGCATTTGTAGACTACCCTCAGGGGCATCCTGAGCAAAATTACGACTGCTGCGCGAGTTTGCGTTTGTGGTTAACCGACCTTGCAATTTAAGTCATTACCCTCAGCAGCCAGGGTCTGTTGACACCCGTAGAGGCGGTATATATCATGAGACATATCATCCATTCCGGAGAGGCGCCATGGCCCAAACTGCCAAGATATTCACCACCGGCCGTAGCCAAGCGGTTCGTCTGCCACTGGAGTTTCGATTTGACGTCGCCGAAGTCTATATTCGCCACGACCCCGTAACGGGAGATGTCGTGCTATCCCGCAAGCCAACCGATTGGCAAGGTTTAATCGACGTTGTGAAACTCAACGCCGAGGAAGATTTGCTCATTGAGCGCCGCCAAACCAACACGCGTCGCGACCCCTTTGAGAACGACCAAAAATGAGCCAGCACTACCTGCTCGATACCAACATTATCAGCCACATCATGCAGGGCCGCGATAATGATTTATTGAATCGGCTAACCAACGTCGCTGTTGGTCAGGTGGCCATGTCCAGCGTGACCTTGGCCGAACTGGAATACGGATTACACCGTAGAGGTCAACCAACTCGTCTAAGAAATGCGCTCACCCAAGTTCTATTGCGAATGGATGTGCTACCTTGGGATGAACAAGCGGCCGTCTGTTATGGTGAGCTATGCAACAACCTTGAATCAAAAGGCATTAATTTAAGTGATTTTGACATGATGATTGCGGCTCATGCAGCGTCAGTTAAATCAACGCTAGTCAGTCGTGACAAAGCTTTTTCTCAAATACCTACCGACCGCTTGAATCTAGAAATTTGGTAGCGTAGGCAAAACCAAAGGATTGGCCTGCCCAGCACGATTCGAACGTGCGACCTACGGCTTAGAAGGCCGTTGCTCTATCCAGCTGAGCTATGGGCAGAAGCGAGAGTGGAAGATAAAAAAGCGGGTTGTCGATGACAACCCGCTTTTATTTACTGGTCGGAGTACAAGGATTCGAACCTTGGACCCCCTGCTCCCAAAGCAGGTGCGCTACCGGGCTGCGCCACACTCCGAGTACCGCAATTATAGCCGATACCCCCATGTTACGGGATAGGTTATTGCCAGTTCGATCATGCGGCAACCGCATCGACCAGGCGCTCGGCCAGCGAACGCGCCAAGGCCGCGTCGCGCGCCTCGACCATCACCCGCAGCAGCGGCTCGGTGCCGGAGGGCCGGATCAGTACCCGCCCATCGGAGCCCAGCGCAGATTCTGCTGCCTGCTTTGCGGCGATCATCGCTGGGCTGGATTGCCAGTCAAAACCGCGTTGTATACGAACATTCAGCAAGGTCTGCGGCCAAAGACGCATATCTGCAATACCGTCGGCCAAGCTGCAGTCTGTGCGCCGCAGCGCAGACAAAACCTGCAGCGCCGAAATGATACCGTCACCCGTGGTGTGTTTATCCAAGAACAGCAGATGGCCGGAGCCTTCACCACCGACTTGCCAGCCACGATCAAGCAAGGTCTCGAGGACATAACGGTCGCCGACCTTGGCACGGGCGAAACCAATACCCATCGCGCTAAACGCCGACTCGACCGCCATGTTGGTCATTAAGGTGCCGACCGCGCCATCAATACCGCCGTTTTGATGACGATCGCGCACCATCAAATACAAGAGCTCATCGCCGTTGTAGATACGGCCACTGGCATCGACCATCAGCAGCCGGTCAGCATCACCATCCAATGCAATGCCAACATCGGCACCATGCTCAGCAACCGCGCGAGCGAGTGCCTCTGGCTGGGTTGCACCAAAACCGTCGTTGATATTCAGCCCATTGGGTTGGTTACCAATGGCGACGACTTCCGCACCCAGCTCATGAAACACATCAGGCGCGATGTGATACGCGGCGCCGTGGGCGCAATCGACGACCAACTTGACCCCGCGCAGATCAAGCTCGTTCGGAAAAGTACTTTTACAGAATTCGATATAACGACCGCGCGCATCATCTAAGCGACGCGCCTTGCCAAGTTTTTCTGAGCTGACACACGTCAAGGGCGCTTCCAACGCATCCTCGATTGCATGCTCAACTGCATCGGGTAGCTTGTTACCGGATGCCGAGAAAAATTTAATGCCGTTATCGTGATACGGGTTGTGGGATGCGGAGATCACGACACCGGCAGACAAACGCAGCGCGCGGGTGAGATAGGCAATCGCCGGCGTTGGCATCGGGCCGGCCAACATGACGTCCACACCCGCCGCTGAAAATCCGGCTTCTAATGCCGCCTCGAGCATGTAACCGGACAGACGAGTGTCTTTGCCGATCAGTACCGTCGGCCGTGAACTGCCCGCTGCCTCGTGCGCCAATACTTTGCCAGCGGCATAGCCGAGCCGCATCATGAAATCCGGCGTGATCGGCGGCTGCCCCACATGACCGCGGATACCATCCGTACCGAAATAGTGTCTGCTCATCGTTTTGTACTAAGCGTTGTCAATCAATGCGCCGAGGCGCGCGGCCTGCCACACCTTGAGCGCGTCAACCGTTTCCGGCACATCGTGCACACGAATAATACGCGCACCGCGCTCGGCTGCGATTACAGCCGCCGCAATACTTCCAGCGAGCCGCTGCTGTACCGGTTTACCCGTAATCAAACCGATTGTGCTCTTACGCGACAAGCCAGCCAACAATGGCAATGCAACTGTTTGCTGCAAGGTCGACTGCTGCTGCAGCAAGGTCAGGTTGTGCTCAAGCGTTTTACCAAACCCGTAGCCAGGGTCGATACAAAGTCTGGCTCTGACGATACCCATCGCCAACGCAGCCTGCACACGTTCCAGCAAAAAATCGCGCACCTCGGCCAGTACATCGTTGTAATGTGGCGCCAGCTGCATACTCTGCGGGTCACCCAGCATATGCATGATACAAAGCGCGCATTGACTATCGCTGACTGCCGCCAAGCTATCAGGATCACGAAAGCCACTGATGTCATTAATCATATCGGCACCCTCAGCCAATACGGCACGCATCACCGCAGCATGACGAGTGTCGACCGACAAGGGTTTACCGCAATCGCGCAGCGCCTGCAGCACCGGGACAACGCGTTCTAGTTCTTGTTCGATAGGTAATGGCGGTGCGCCCGGACGGGTTGATTCACCGCCGATATCGATAATATCTGCGCCGTCGGCAATCATCTGCCGCGCATGCGTGATCGCACGATCATGCGCATCGAACAGGCCGCCATCCGAGAAAGAGTCCGGCGTGACATTCAGCACACCCATGACTAACGGACGGTCATGCTGACCAAGGCTCAGGCGAAAACGCCCGCACTGCAGTTCAGAAGAGAGTGTGTGGCTCATGCGTGGTGTCAGCCCACAAACAAACGGGGTGAGGATTACTCCCCACCCCGCCGGTTGCAATGTGTTGATGAGTTAAGCGGGCGCGGCTGCTGGCTCGACACCGCCATCCGATGGTCCGTCACTCGGACGCGAACTCGGCGGGAGTTTCGGTGGACGAGGCTCGCGCCCGGCCATGATGTCGCTCACCTGATCCGCGTCAATGGTTTCCCACTCAAGCAGCGCTTTGGCCATGGCTTCGACCTTGTCGCGGTTACTCTCAAGCAGATGACGAGAAAGCTCATACTGCTGATCAAGAATTTTACGAATCTCTGCGTCGACTTTTTGCTGGGTCGCTTCGGAGACAGTCTTGGAAGACATTCGGCCAAAGTAAGAATCTTGATCAGAATCTTCGTACACCATGGTGCCGAGCTCTTCCGACATACCAAAGCGTGTCACCATCGCGCGCGCCATCTTGGTAGCACGATCAAAGTCATTGGACGCACCTGTCGACATCTGGTTCATGAAAATCTCTTCGGCGATACGGCCACCGAACAAGATAGCAATGTCTTCCAGCATCTTGTCTTTGTACATATTGACGCGGTCATGCTCGGGCAGCTGCCAAGTCAGCCCCAGCGCCATACCGCGCGGCATGATGGTGACTTTGTGCACCGGATCCGCCTTGGGTAAGAGCTTGGCGACCACTGCGTGACCAGACTCATGGAACGCGGTGTTCCGACGCTCTTCTTCGCGCATCACGGCGGACTTGCGCTCAGGGCCCATGACGATCTTATCCTTGGCGTCTTCGAAATCCTGCATCTCAACCAAGCGCTTGTTGCGACGGGCAGCAAACAATGCGGCCTCGTTCACCAAGTTTGCCAAGTCGGCACCCGAGAAACCCGGGGATCCACGTGCCAGTACATCTGCGCGCACATCCGGTGCAATAGGTACTTTGCGCATGTGCACGTTGAGGATTTGCTCGCGGCCGCGAATATCGGGCAGACCGACATGAACCTGACGATCGAAACGGCCCGGACGCAGCAGCGCCTTGTCGAGCACATCGGAGCGGTTGGTAGCAGCGATCACAATCACGCCGGCGTTGGCCTCGAAGCCATCCATCTCAACCAATAACTGGTTCAGCGTCTGCTCGCGTTCATCATTGCCGCCGCCCATACCGGCGCCGCGATGACGACCAACCGCATCGATCTCATCGATGAAGATAATGCAGGGCGAGTGCTTCTTCGCATTCTCGAACATGTCGCGCACGCGAGATGCACCAACACCAACGAACATCTCGACAAAGTCGGAACCGGAAATCGTAAAGAACGGCACCTTGGCTTCGCCGGCAATCGCACGTGCCAGCAATGTTTTACCGGTACCCGGCGGGCCCACCATCAGCACACCACGCGGAATACGGCCGCCCAACTTTTGAAACTTGGTCGGGTCGCGCAAAAAGTCTACCAGCTCACCGACTTCTTCTTTGGCTTCATCGCAACCCGCTACGTCAGCGAAAGTCACTGCGTTTTGGCTCTCATCCAGCATGCGTGCTTTTGACTTGCCGAACGAGAAAGCGCCACCTTTGCCACCACCCTGCATCTGGCGCATGAAGAAAATCCAGACACCAATCAACAGCAACATCGGGAACCACGAGATGAACACCTGCGAAAGGAATGACGGCGGCTCGGGTTGCTTGACGTCGAACTTGACGCCGTTATTGACCAGATCACCAATCAAACCACGATCGAGATTAGTTGTAGTCGCTTTGATTTTCTTGCCATCATTGGTGATGGCAATAATGGTGCGATCTTCGATGGTGGCTTCACGAATGCGCTGCGCCTTCACCTCATCGAGAAAATCGGAGTAGGCAATCGGCGTAGCGCCACCGGAAATACCGCGCTCATCGAACTGCTTGAAGACAGTAAACAGCACCAGGGCAATCACGACCCAGATGGCGGCTTTGGAAAACATATTGTTCACGCGGGGGGCTCCTGGAAAGCGGCCGACTTGCTCGGCTTGACTCGAACGGTGATTCTACTCTCAAGATTGAGGCCTTGCCACAGGCCAAATGGGGCTAAGCCCCTGATTTTTCAAGGCGCTTCGGCCTCGCCCTGCAACCCGCTTCGGGGTTCATGCCGTAATCCGCGGCCCAGCAGGAATATCTCGGATGACTTGTCCCGGCTGGCCTTGGGCTTCTTGGGGCTGACAACGCGAAAGACTTGCCGAAACCGATCAAGAATTTGATTGTAGCCAGTGCCATTGAAGCATTTGACGAGCAGGCAGCCTGAAGGTTTCAGGTGCTGCCCAGCGAATTCAATAGCCAGTTCGACAATATCCTCGACCCGTGCCGCATCGGCGGCTGCAATGCCCGACAGGTTTGGGGCCATGTCCGACAGCACTAGATCGACTTTTTGGCCGCCAAGCAACTCTGCCAGCTGATCGGCCACCGCCTGCTCACGGAAGTCGCCCAGAAGGAAATCGACATCCGCAATCGGCTCCATCGGCAGCAGATCAAGGCCAATGATTTTGCCGTGAATGCCACCACCCGCCTTACCCGCTAATTTACGGCGAGCATATTGGGCCCAGCTACCCGGTGTACAACCCAAGTCGACAATCATCTGGCCGGGCCTGATCAGCTTCTCGGCTTCATCAATCTCTTTCAGCTTGTAAGCAGCGCGAGCGCGATAACCCTCTTTCTGCGCGAGCTTTACATACGGATCATTGATGTGATCGTGCAGCCACTGCTTATTGATACTTTTCCTGACCATTAACTCACACTCACGATCTACACTTGGCTACTGCGGAATTTTGTCGAAACGCTGTGTCAACTCCAGACCAGCATAGAATAGATCTATTTAAGGGTATCTCACTATGAATCTCACCCCTGCCGAACGCAGCGCGCTGCGCTCTCAAGCGCACGGCCTTAGCCCGGTCGTCATGATCGGCGAATCCGGTCTGACACCTGCGGTCGTCAAAGAAGCCGATACCGCACTCAAAGCCCACGGGCTGATCAAGGTGCGTGTGTTCGGTGATGACCGTGAGGCACGGGTGTCCTACTACGAAACGCTGTGCGAGCAACTCGGCGCGGCGCCGGTACAGCACATCGGCAAACTGCTCGTACTCTACCGCCCTAAAGTCGATAAACCCAAAGCCGCCAGCACAGCACGCGGCAAAGGCCTGCGCGAAGTCACCATCGTCACAACGCATGTCACCAAACGACCCACGGTCAAGAAGGTGGTGCTTAAAGGGAACGAGCGCCTGACCGCCGGTGGCAATGTTCGCAAGGCTAAAACGCGGCAGAAGAGTCTCAAGAAAAACGCGCTGGGACGGTAAATCACAATGGCAGAACTGGATCGCTGCGTAGGCCGGGATTTAGCGATCCTGACCGAACGCTCAACGAATTTTCAATACCAGCGCAACCGCCATAACACTTTGCAGCAAATAAAACAGGCTGGCCACGCCGTGCAGCATGCCAAAGCGTGAGCGGCCGGCATCATCCATCACCCCACCGTTCAATGCTGCAGCCTCCCGCAGCTCTGCCATGAAGGGTTGCAAACCAAAATAGCCCAGCAACACGCACGCGAGCATTAGTAGTACGGCAATTAAGCAAAAGCGGCGGTGCTCAAAGTGGCGATCCCAAACGAGTAAGCCCAGCAGTAACAATCCAGATACGATCGAGACCCACGCCTCGATACGAAAAAGATTTGCCGCAATACTGCCCGCCAGCGCCCGCTCCGGCAGCGTCGCAAACAAGGTGGGCGCAACCAGATAACCAACGGTCCACATACTGCCGACCCAGAAGGTCACGATAAGCGCGCGCAGCTGGGTATTGATCGAGGCGGATACTTGCATCAGATGTACTGTACCTCGAGAATTTCATATTCGCGTGTGCCGCCGGGTGTCTGCACCTCAACAGTGTCGCCTGCATATTTGCCGATCAAGGCACGCGCAATCGGTGAGCTGATCGATACTTTTTTGAATTTGATATCCGCCTCGTCATCACCCACAATTTTATAGGTCACCTTATCGCTGGATTCCAAATCCTCCAGCGTTACTGTCGCCGCAAATACGACGCGACCATCACCATCAATCAAGGTGGGATCGATGATTTGAGCCGCTGAAAGCTTGCCTTCTAATTCAGCGATACGGCCCTCAATGAAGCTCTGCCTTTCTTTGGCGGCGTCATACTCGGCGTTTTCAGATAAGTCGCCCTGCGCACGCGCTTCGGAAATTGCGCTGATGACTGCGGGCCGCTCTTTGGTTTTAAGACGATGTAGCTCGTCTCTCAACATTTCTGCGCCTTCCTTGGTGAGGGGAATGGTATTCATGGTGATTTATCGAAGATTAAAAATTTTCTCGCTAACAAAAAAGAACAGAGGCTGCGGGTGGCGCAGCCTCTGAACGGATTTCGGCAATTATATGACGTGTTTGCGCCGCATGTAACGCGCTTGTTAACTAGCTGGCCGGAGCACGCCTTGCGATGTCATCTCTGACCAGCCTATAGTCCAAACTGAAACAGCGGTTTGGCAACCACGCAAACATCCCCGGGGTGTCAGCCGGCCAGCGATGCATGCATCCCCTGTAGATCGTACACATGTAGCTCATTGAGGTGTGCCATCCCGGCCACAGCGGCTTCCGCGCCGGCAATCGTGGTGTAAGTGGTGACCCTCGCGCCTAACGCCGATGTACGGATGGTGCGCGAGTCGTTGATCGCATTACGCTTTTCCTCGACCGTATTAATCACCAACGCGATCTCGTTGTTCTTGATCATGTCGACAATATGCGGCCGACCCTCAGCCACCTTATTGACGGTCTGCACCGCAATACCTGCTGCGGCAATAGCGGCGGCAGTGCCCTTGGTCGCAACGATCGTGAAGCCGATCTCCACCAGCGAACGTGCGATGTGTACCGCGCGCGGCTTATCGCTGTTCTTTACAGACAGGAATACCTTGCCGGCGGTAGGCAAGCGAACACCAGCACCCAGCTGCGACTTGACGAAAGCCTCGCCGAAGGTTTTACCGACACCCATCACTTCACCGGTCGATTTCATCTCGGGACCAAGAATCGTATCGACACCCGGGAATTTGACGAAGGGGAAGACGGCTTCTTTCACACTGAAGTAATCTGGCGTAACTTCATCGGTGATACCCTGCGCAGCAAGTGATTTACCGACCATGCAGCGCGCTGCAATCTTTGCCAATTGCAAACCAGTTGCTTTCGATACGTAGGGTACGGTGCGTGATGCACGCGGATTCACCTCCAGTACGTACACGATATCTTGCAACTTACCGTCGATCTCTTGCTGCTGAATCGCGAACTGCACATTCATGAGACCCACCACGCCAAGGCCGCGGGCCATCAGCGCGGTCTGGCGCTTGAGCTCATCAATCGTCTCGGACGATAACGAATAGGGAGGCAAGGAGCATGCCGAATCACCCGAATGCACACCGGCTTGTTCAATATGCTCCATCACACCGCCGATGAAGGTGCGCTCACCATCCGACAAACAATCCACGTCGACTTCAATCGCATCGTTCAAGAAACGATCCAGGAGTACCGGTGAATCATTAGAAACTTTGACCGCTTCGCGCATGTAGCGCTCAAGATCACGCTTCTCATGCACGATCTCCATGGCACGGCCACCCAACACATAGGAAGGTCGGACAACTAACGGGTAGCCGATCTCCTGTGCCAATGCCAGCGCTTCATCCTCATTGCGCGCAGTGCGGTTCGGCGGCTGCCTCAGCCCCAGCTCATGCAGTAATTTCTGGAAGCGCTCGCGGTCTTCAGCAGCGTCAATCATATCGGGCGAGGTACCTATGATGGGCACGCCGTTCGCTTCGAGATCCAGCGCAAGCTTGAGTGGCGTCTGACCACCGTACTGCACGATCACACCCACGGGCCGCTCTTTGTCGACGATTTCGAGCACATCTTCCAGCGTCAGCGGCTCGAAGTACAAACGGTCGGAAGTATCGTAATCGGTTGATACGGTCTCTGGATTGCAGTTGACCATGATGGTTTCATAACCATCTTCGCGCATCGCGAACGCTGCATGCACGCAGCAGTAATCAAACTCGATACCCTGACCGATGCGGTTCGGACCACCGCCGAGCACCATGATTTTCTGACGGTTGGTTGGGTTGGATTCACACTCTTCTTCATACGTCGAGTACATGTACGCGGTGCCGGTGGCAAACTCGCCCGCACACGTATCCACACGCTTGTAGACCGGGCGCACGCCGTTCATGCGACGCAGCTTACGCACGTCGCGGTCTTCGATTTTCAGCAGCTTGGCGATACGGCGATCCGAGAAACCTTTACGCTTCAACGCCAGCAAGGTGTCTTTATCGAGCACTTTGACGGTTTGCGTCTCAAGCCACAGTTCGATATCAACAATCTCTTTAATCTGCGCGAGAAACCACGGATCGATCCTGGTGAGTTGCTGCACTTCTTCCAAGCTAAAACCCTGCGCAAACGCATCGCCCACGTACCAGATCCGCTCCGGCCCTGGCTCGCCGAGTTCTTCTTCGAGTACCTCGCGGTCTTTGGTTTTTTCATTCATGCCGTCGACGCCGACTTCCAGTCCGCGCAAGGCTTTTTGAAACGACTCTTGGAAGGTACGACCAATCGCCATCACCTCACCCACCGATTTCATCTGCGTGGTGAGGTGGCTATCCGCCTGCGGAAACTTCTCGAAGGCGAAGCGCGGCACTTTGGTGACGACATAATCAATCGATGGCTCGAATGAGGCTGGCGTAACGCCACCGGTAATCTCGTTACGTAACTCGTCCAGCGTAAAGCCTACCGCCAGCTTGGCAGCAACCTTCGCAATCGGGAAACCTGTTGCCTTGGATGCGAGTGCCGAGGAGCGCGAGACACGCGGGTTCATCTCAATGACGATCATGCGACCGTCTTGCGGGTTGACGGCGAACTGCACGTTCGAGCCCCCGGTATCCACACCAATCTCACGCAGTACCGCCAAAGAGGCGTTACGCATGATCTGGTATTCCTTGTCGGTCAGGGTCTGCGCTGGTGCCACGGTAATCGAGTCGCCGGTATGCACACCCATCGGGTCGAGGTTTTCAATCGAGCAGACGATGATGCAGTTGTCGTTCTTGTCGCGCACAACCTCCATCTCGAATTCTTTCCAACCGAGCAGTGACTCTTCAATCAGCAACTCATTCGTCGGCGATGCTTCCAGACCGCGCTTGCAGATGGTTTCAAATTCTTCGGCGTTATAAGCAATACCACCACCGGTGCCGCCCATGGTGAATGAGGGGCGAATAATTGTCGGGAAGCCGACTTCTTTCTGTACTGCCCACGCCGCGTCCATCGAGTGCGCAATGCCAGAGCGTGCTGAGCCCAGACCGATCTTCGTCATCGCCTCTTTGAATTTCTGACGGTCTTCTGCTTTATCGATGGCCTCTGGCGTCGCACCAATCAGCTCAACGTTGTATTTGTCGAGCACGCCATGACGCCACAGATCAAGTGCGCAATTGAGAGCGGTTTGGCCACCCATGGTCGGCAAGATCGCGTCGGGCTTTTCTTTATCGATGATCCGCTCGACGACCTGCCAGGTAATCGGCTCGATGTAGGTGACGTCGGCCATCTCAGGATCGGTCATGATGGTCGCAGGATTGCTATTGACCAGAATGACTCGGTACCCTTCTTCACGCAGTGCCTTGCAGGCCTGTGCGCCGGAATAATCGAACTCGCAGGCCTGACCAATGATGATAGGACCAGCACCGATAATCAAAATGCTCTGGATATCGCTACGCTTAGGCATGCTGATGTTTCTCCATCATGGCGACAAAGCGATCGAATAGCGGAGCAATGTCATGCGGCCCAGGCGAAGCCTCTGGGTGTCCCTGAAAACAGAATGCGGGTTGATCGGTACGCTCGAAACCCTGTAGAGAACCATCGAACAAGGAAACATGCGTCACCCGACAGTGATCGGGCAGCGTTGTCGCATCGACCGCAAAGCCATGGTTCTGCGATGTGATCATCACCTGCTTGGTGTCCAGATCTTGTACCGGATGATTCGCACCATGGTGACCAAACTTCATTTTCACGGTTTTCGCACCCGAGGCTAGCGCCATGATCTGATGACCGAGGCAAATACCGAAGGTCGGAATGCCCCGCTCGATGATTTCACGCGCTGCGTTAATCGCGTAGTCGCAAGGCTGCGGATCGCCGGGGCCATTCGATAGAAAAACACCGTCAGGTGCGAGTGCGATCGCTTCTGCCGCGCTCGATTGCGCCGGAAGCACAGTCACTCGGCAGCCACGCGCAGCGAGCATGCGCAGAATGTTGTACTTCACTCCATAGTCGAATGCGACTACATGAAACCTCGGATTAGTCAGCGCGCCGTAGCCATGACCAAGCGACCATTCAGTACGGGTCCATTCGTAACGCGTCTTGGTCGACACCACTTTTGCCAAGTCCATACCCGTGAGGCCGGGGAATGCGCGCGCATGCTCGAGTGCATGAGATTCTTTGAGGCTTGCACCCGCGATAATCGCGCCGTTTTGCGCACCTTTCTCACGCAGGATCCGCGTCAGCTGGCGCGTATCAATGCCCGCTATGGCAACGATGCCTTCTGCCTTCAGATAATCCGGCAGCGATTGCGTGGCACGAAAACTAGATACTTGCAGCGGTAAGTCGCGAATTATCAGACCCGCTGCCTGGACTTTGTCTGATTCGACATCTTCAGGGTTGACGCCGGTATTGCCGATGTGGGGATAGGTCAGCGTAACAATCTGGCGGGAGTAGCTCGGATCAGTCAGGATTTCCTGATAACCGGTCATTGCCGTATTGAATACAACCTCGCCACTGGTATGGCCATCAGCGCCAATGGAAAAACCCTTGAAAATTGTGCCATCCGCGAGCGCGAGAATGGCCGGCGTGCGGTTGGCCGTAAAGAATGGCGGCAAAGATAACTCCTATGGTTACCGCCGCACGGGCTGCCTGCATTTACGCTACGCGCCTGATTCAGGCATGACGAATCCGCAAAATGCGCGACAAAAGAGGGTGAATGTGTGCCGTAGGCGGGGTCTGCGGTTAAACCCTCGAATTATAGCGTGACGGCAACCCGCTGCCAACTGCGCGCCCCGGCAACTCAAATACCCAGCGCGGCGATGCCCGCCTTGGCGATTTGCGCATCCTCATTGGACTTAACGCCCGACACGCCTACCGCGCCGACGCACTCACCGCCAACGATAATTGGCACGCCACCCTCGAGCAAGCCATGGATTCCCGGAGCAGAAAGAAAAGAGTAACGACCATTATTGATAACGTCCTCATACACCTTGGTCTCGCGCTGACCCAGCGCAGCTGTATGCGCCTTGGCCGGACCTATCATGGCTGACGTTGCTGGGGCACCATCAAGCCGCTGCAGCCACAGCAAATGGCCGCCGTCATCGACGATTGCAATCGACACCGCCCACTTATGCGCCATAGCCTCGGCCTCTGCCGCCGCCGCAATTTTTTTGACGTCGTCGAGTGTTAGCGCTGGTTTGGTTCGCATGCTGCACTTCCTTTCCTTCGTAAAAAGTGGTGGATTGTACGATAAGACTTACCTGCAAAATGTAAGCAGCGCGTTAGCACATTTTCATGCAGAGCCATTAACCGATTGGGTCGTTTTTTATTCGACAATGCACTAAGCGCGCGTGAAACTTTGACAAGTTGGGGGTGAATCGCGTAAATTTGTGCAGGTTTTGAAAAAGCTTGGCGCATTTTTTTGCAACTTGCGACTATCGCTAACTGAATGAGCTCACTCAGAACAATCACACTGTCCGCATTCCTTTCACTGGCACTCGCTGCACCCAGCGCACCAGCCGCTGAGCAGGATGCCACTGATTCCACCGGCGTTTTACAGCGTATCAGCAGCTTCACCGACCGCGCGGCCAGCCTCGCGATCGAAGCCATGTCGCTGGTCGGTATTCACTACCGCCGTGGTGGTAATTCGCCCGAGCATGGTTTGGATTGCAGCGGCTTGGTACGCTACGTTTTCAAGCAAACCAATAATATTGATCTGCCGCGCACATCGGTTGAGATGAGTCGCGTCGGCGAACAAATCGACAAAAAAGACTTACAGCCCGGCGATCTGGTGTTTTTCAATACGCTGCGCCGTACGTTTTCTCATGTCGGCATCTACCTCGGCGACAATAAATTTATTCACGCACCAACGCCGGGTAGCGCGGTGCGGGTCGAGAGCATGGATTTAAGCTATTGGAAAGCACGTTTCAATGGCGCCCGCCGTGTGCTCGATACTGAAAACAACGAACCTGGCCGTCGCTAGCCTTTTTACTGCGCTTGCTGCTTGAGCTGAAGTCGTTTGCGCAACTCCGGTATGGCTGCAATTGCTGCGCGCTCTCCGGCCGTAATCGCCTTACCCCGGCTCTGAAAATCACTCCCCTTCATGCTCGCAAGCTCGGGGCGAATCACGATATCCGCTTGCTGTAATTCGTACTGATTCAAGCTCTGCCCCATGATGGCGAAAGTTTGTAGCAGTATTTCAAATGCACCCGAGGCCGGCTGTACCTCGGGTTGCGCAGAGATATTCACCGCAATCACAAAATCCGCGCCCATCTTTCTGGCAAAACTCGCCGGCACTGGCGATACCAACCCGCCATCAACATAATCAATCGTGCCGATGCGCACCGGCTTGAACACGCCGGGTACTGATGATGATGCGCGCACCGCAGCGCCGGTATTACCGCGCCTGAATAAAATTGGTCGGCCACTCCTCAAATCGGTCGCAACTGCGCCAAACGGCATTTTAAGTTTTTCTATGGGTTGTCCTTGAACAGCACGGTTAACATAGTTTTGCAAACCTTCACCCTTGAGCACTCCGGTCGGGCCCGAAAAGAAAGGCACAGACCAATCAGAAATCGCGCCCTCGTCCATATCAATTGCCATTTTTTGCAAGGCATATCCGTTATTGCCGGCTGCGTACAAAGCACCCACCAAGCTGCCCGCGCTGGTACCCACCACCAGATCAGGCGTTATGCCGTTCGCTTCGAGCGCCTTGATCACGCCGATATGAGCAAAGCCTCGGGCCGCCCCGCCGCCTAACGCCAACCCGACTTTGATTTTGCGCGGCATGGGTAATGGCGCCGCGGGCGCCGGGGCAGGCGTAACGGCTACGGGTGGTACTGCGGAAGTGGTTGGCTCCTCTGCCGTTGGCGGCGTGGCAGGATCATCTTGGCCGCTAGCGTCAACCGTGGGTGAAGCTTGCGACGCCGGAGCGCTCTGGCTAACTGTCGATGACTGCCTTGCCGGACTCGATGTTGGCACCGATTGGCAAGCCGCAAGAATGAGCACCAACAGTGGCAGGGTAAAAAACACGCGCATAGATAACCTCTCGGATTGACCCGACATTCTATCGAATCGACTATGCCGTTTGGTGCTTGACTTGTTTTTCACCTCGCTTCCAAAAGAAAACGCCCCCGCAGGGGCGTTTCGCAAAACAAACTGAAGTACCAGATTAGAAATTGAACTGAGAGCGGATCATGAACGCATGTGACTCGTCAGCGCGCTTGGCAGGTCCCGCGGGTGTGCCAATATCAACCGGCAAAAATGAATAACCAAACTTAGTTTGTGCGTAGTTAAACATGATACGAGCGTTAGGATTCAAAATCCAATTCAGACCAAGCGTTATGGTATTGCCCTTCGGACTACCTTCAATTTGGTACTCTGCATTTCCAGTACGCGGATAGTTTGTCGAACCACCACTGCTACTCAAGTTATCACCAAAGCTGGAGGCATCATACTGAGAGTAGCGAAGGCCTAACTGCCATGCACCAGTGCCGCTTCTGTCAGCAAAATTGAAATTCGAATTGGGACGGATACCGCCGACAACACCCGAGCGATATGTTGGCGCCCACGCCTCACCTGTGAGGTTATACAAAAACTCGACGTAATATACCTTGGTGTCGCCTTTACTCCGCGTCGAGTAGCGCGCACCACTGCTCGTGACGGCCTGGCTGGTTGCTGTGTAGTCAGCAACTGTGTATTCCCCTTGGAGTTTAGCAGCACCTTTGGCAAACGCAAACTCCAAGCCAGTCAATTGACGACTCACGGTGGCCGCATCAGCAGCACCAAGACTGTAGCCGCCGTATGCGCACTGCACGGTGGCAGCGCTGCCTGCTGCTGCCGTTGGGCTGACAAACGAGCTGGTGTTAGTGCAAGGTGGGGTACCAAGTATCCGGTTACGATATACATTACGGAGGCCACCAAACTCGTCGTTGAACGCGACGAAAGCGCCGCGGGTTGTACGGTCACTACCATCTTGGCTAGAGGTCGCCGGTACGACATCAAAGCGACCGGTAGTACCTGCCACGCCGACATGTAGAAGAACGTCATCACCAGCGCCCTGAATCATCTTGGCTAGGTTATAGGTCAACCGTAGTGCACCCTCGCGGCCCAAACTACCATCGCTCTGCAATGGATCAAAGCCAGCTTGGTACGCTGAGAGCGAGTAAGTGAAGCTTGACGGCTGTTCACCATGGAACATAACACCTGCTTGCTTACCGGGTGCGATCTGATCTTGGTACGAGCGCTCCATGAAGCCTATATTGTTAGAGCTCATCAATGTCTCTTGACCAAACGGCTGCTTGAAGCGGCCGACACGTACCTGCGCCTCTGGGCTAAAACGGTAGTTGGCCCATGCAGTGTCCAGCAAGTTTGCGCTGGAACCGACTAAATTCGTAACAACCTCATAGTTGATATCTTTGTTGAACACGCCAGATGCGCCAATACGAGCACGGCGAACAGTGAACCTGTCGGACATCGAGCCAGAATCACGATCCGAGTACTGCCCGTGGTCATCGTTGATCATGCGCGCATCAAAATGCAAGCGTCCCGTGATATTCAACTCGCTATTGCCGTCCTTGGACTTGAAACCGAAACCATTTTCTTTGACAGCACCATCATTCTGGCGCTTTTGAATATCCTTTATCGCCTTCGAAACATCCTGGTCGATTCGGCTGTCTTTGAACGCCTTGTTCTCATCCGCCTCTTTATTCGCCTCCATGAACTCATCATAGTCTTTTTGCGAGATAACGCCTTTCTTGAGCATCAGGTCAAGCATGGCTTTGTTATCGTTGGCCGAAGCCGGTAGCGCTAGCGAGGCACAAACTGCAGCCACTGCGATAGCAATTCGCTTGGCTGTGAGCGGGGTGGTAGTCTTCTTCATGTAAATCTCCGGTTGATAATCCAGCGCATGTCGGGCACGCGAATACGCACCAGGCCTGCATTTCTTGAATTCCAGCCGCGATTGTGTGAAGGTTTTTTTTCAAGTTGATGACATTGGTAGAACTCTTGCCTGATAATTCTGATCGTAGCAATTAAGTGACGTCGCCTGATTTTGTCATTGAGGTGTCATATCGGGCTCACATTATTAGAAGTTTTTATCCCGCAGACGGAGACACCCACGAATGCTTGCCGCCGTTGATCTCGGCTCGAATAGTTTCAGATTACATATCGGGACATTTGACGGCGATCGCATCCGCATCATTAACAGCGCACGTGAACCTGTACGGCTCGGCGCCGGGCTCGATAGCAGGCGAAACCTTAGCCAAGCGTCCATTCATGGCGCTGTCGCTTGCCTGACGCGCTTTGCCCAGATTCTCCAATCTACGCCGCTGTCGGCAGTACGCGTGGTCGCGACCAATACGGTACGCGTGGCCCGCAACGCATCGAGCTTTTTACCACTGTTCGAGAAAGCAATCGGTTATCCGATTGAAATCATCTCGGGTGAGGAAGAGGGTCGCCTGATTTACATGGGCGTGGCCTCCACGCTTAACCTACCACTTGAGCGCCGCCTGGTGATTGATATTGGTGGAGGATCGACCGAGCTAATCCTCGGCCAAGGCGCAGAGGTCGAGCAGGTTGAATCATTTTCAATCGGCACAGTGCCCACGGCGATGCGGTTCTTTGATGGTGAACGTATCAGCGTATCGGCCTTCGATGAAGCCGTGCTGCACGCACGCAGTGTGTTTGAAGATCGTACTGCGCCTTTTCACCCACGACTATGGGAAGTCGGCTACGGCTCGTCCGGCACGCTACGCACACTCGCCGATCTCATCGAAAAAAATAGCCTGGCGGATGGGCAGTTGTCAGTGAAGGCACTCTACGCGCTACGCGACCGATTACTTTCTGCAGGGCGAGTCAGCAAGCTTGACCTGATCGGTGTGCGCCCGGAACGCGCCAGCGTGGTTCTGGGTGGGCTATCGGTGCTGCTAGGCTTGTCGCAAGAGCTCGGCCTGAAGTCGCTACTGGCAGTTGAGGCCGGCTTGCGTATGGGTGTCTTGTGGGATCTCTACCTGCGCCAGCGTAAACGGGACCGCAGACAAGAATCAGTCAAGCGATTCATGAAACGCTTCGGGGTGGATGAAGGTCGCGCAGCGCGCGCTGCCGCTAGCGCAAAGGCGCTGTATGCTCAAGCAGCGCCGGATGGGGCGCTGGAACGGATGCTGGGTTGGGCCGGCAAGCTGCACGAGGTCGGTATGTCGGTGTCGCACACCGGATTCCACAAACATGGCGCTTACCTGGCGCTGAACGCTGACCTGCCCGGCTTTACCTCGCACGAGCAGCACTTGCTGTCGGTACTGTTGCTCGCGCAAAAAGGTAACTTGCGTAAGGTACAAGACGCACTCACTGACCTTGATGTCATCCGCGCGATTGTCTCTCTACGCTTGGGCGTACTGTTCATGCATGCACGCATTGACCCTGCATTGGCACCGGTCAGGCTGTCTGTCCGATCTCGCATAGAGCTGACGCTGGGTCAGACAATCAGCTTGCATCACCCGACCTTAGCGCATTGGCTTTCGAAAGAAATTGCGGCGTGGGCCGAAGTCGAGTGGCAGTTTGTGATTCGCAGCTCGGGCTGAGCACTCAATCTTCGAGCGTACCGGCGATGCCCAGCTCTTGAATCTTGCGGGTAATCGTATTTCGTCCGATACCAAGCCGAATTGCCGCATCATTTTTTCTGCCGTGCGTATGCTTGAGTGCGGTCTTTATAAGCGCTGCTTCGAATTGCCGGCCCAGGGCGTCCATCACCTCGGGCTTGCCCGATGAAAGCATCTGCGACGCCTCTGCTTCCAGCATGGCCAACCATGAGTGCCGGTCTGTGCTTACACTGCCGCTGGCGTGAGCGCCATTGGCCGGACGTTCAGGCGCCAACGTGACAGGTGCGTGATAGTCGCCATTGAGCATAGCGGGCGCCAATGGCTCCTGTGGCAAAGGTAATACCGTTGAGGGTGCAGGCAATGGCGCTGCGCCAGCGCTTTGGATCAACTCTGCTGGCAAGTCTTTGACTTCAACGGTTTGGCCCGGTGCCATCACCGTGATCCAGTTACACAGGTTTTCCAGTTGTCGCACATTACCGGGTAAATCCAGCGCAGATAAAAACTGCATGGCCTGATCCGACAAGCGCTTGGCCTCAACACCTAATTCTTTTGCGCTGCTGGTGAGGAAGTGACGTGCCAATAACGGAATATCTTCGCGGCGCTCTCTCAGTGAGGGTAATCGTAGACGAATAACATTGAGGCGGTGATACAGATCTTCGCGAAATAAACCATCACGCACGCGCTGCTCAAGGTTTTGATGGGTAGCCGCAATCACGCGCACATTCGCCTTCAGCGACTGATGCCCACCGACGCGATAAAAATGACCATCAGACAGTACCCTCAACAAGCGCGTCTGCAGATCGAATGGCATATCGCCGATTTCATCGAGAAACAGCGTGCCGCCCTCGGCTTGTTCAAAACGACCGCGACGGGTCGCCTGCGCGCCGGTGAACGCACCTCGCTCATGACCGAACAATTCAGACTCGAGCAAATCCTTCGGAATTGCAGCGGTATTGAGCGCGATAAAAGGCTGAGCAGCGCGTGGGCTGTGCTTGTGCAAGGCGCGCGCAACAAGTTCTTTGCCGGTACCTGACTCGCCGGTGATCAGTACGGTGACATTCGACTGCGACAATCGCCCGATTGCACGAAACACATCCTGCATCGCCGCCGCTGAACCGAGTATCTCGGGGGTGTCGCTAATGGTGAGCTCGGTCTCTTCGTCGCGCAAGCTTTCTTCGAGCGCCCGGCGGATCAACTCAACCGCTTTATCCAGATCAAAGGGTTTGGCCAGATACTCGAACGCGCCGCCTTGAAACGCAGCCACCGCAGAATCCAGATCAGAGAAAGCCGTCATCACGATCACCGGCAGACCAGGGTGCCGCTGTTTGACCATGTGCAGCAACTCGAGCCCGGATTCTCCCGGCATCCGGATATCTGACACCAGTACCTGTGGCACGCCGAGCTGTAGCGCATCGACCACCTCGCGCACATTGGAGAAGCTGCGCGTGTTCAAGCCCTCGCGCGCCAAGGCTTTCTCAAGCACCCAGCGTATCGATTCATCATCGTCAACAATCCAGATTGGTTTCATGCGCTCTCTATCGACCCAGCGATCTCATACCCTAGCACCAAAATGGTGCCAGCCGCTTGTCCCGCCTGCGCCGCGCCGGTGCGCAGGATGGGCTCAGCGCATCAAGGCAAGGCTATCAGGATACGAAAATCTGTATATCCGGGTCGGCTTTCGCATTCGATAACGCCAGAATGCTGCTGGATGAAGGTTTGGGCCAGTGTCAGCCCCAGTCCGCTCCCGCCCTCTCTGCCAGAGATCAGCGGATAAAACATTCTTTCCTTCAGATCCGCCGGTATGCCCGGACCGTTGTCGATGATATGCAAGTCCAGTGCCAGCCGATAACGCACCTTGGCAATGGTGACCGAGCGTGCAATACGCGTACGAAATATCAATTCCGCATCGCGATTGTCGATGCGCTCAGCGAGTGCTTGTGCCGCGTTGTGGGCGATGTTCAGTACTGCTTGGATCAGTTGCTCTTTATCGCCGCGAAACTCCGGTAAAGAAAGATCATAGTCGCGCTTGATGGATAAGCCATGCGGAAACTCAGCCACAATCAGGCTACGCACCCGCTCGAATACTTCGTGAATGTTGACGTCACCGACAATCTGCGGCCTTCGGTGCGGAGCCAATAATCGATCGACCAGCGTCTGCAAGCGATCAGACTCTTTGATGATGACCTGGGTGTACTCGCGCAAATCTTTCAGCCCTTGTCCGGGCAATTCCAGCTCCAGTAGCTGCGCTGCGCCGCGAATACCACCGAGCGGATTCTTTATTTCGTGGGCGAGATTACGAATCAACTCTTTGTTGGCTTGGGTCTGACCAAGCTGGCGCTCCTCGCGATCAAGTTTCAGCTGCTGCACGTTCTCGTGTAGCTCAATCAGCACCGGGTGATCAGGGTCATCCAGCGGCGTGACGATCACATTCACCTGCAGCGTTGCCCGCCCTGCGCGCTCGAGGTTCAAATCCTCACGCTTCTGATCAAACTGGCGCTGCAGCGCTTGCCGAAAGATTTGCTCCAGTCGCGATCCATTAACAAACAGCTCAGTCAGTCGCTGCTGCTGAATCACTTTGAATGAACTGTCCAGCAGGCTTTCAGCGGCAACATTGGCATAGGAAATTCTGCCCTCGGCATCCAGTATCAGAACAGCCGAGGCGAGAAGGTCCAGCCCGCCAAGCGAGGTAGCAAGAATATTCACGAATACCGAAAAGCAAAAAAGGCCGCAAGGCGGCCCGGGTTAACGTTCAGGGGCGTCAGCGCTATTTTAATTGACCGATCTCGCGCTTCAGCGCTTCGATATTCTTTTCGGTGCGGGCTATCTCGTCTTTCATGGCCGCCACCCGCTCTTGATACTTGGCGTAATTACGCTCACTACCGAGACGCTCCGGCTCACCGTTTTGATACTCTTTCTTCAGCTCGGCCAGCTTGTTCTCTTCCGTGCGAATCTCGTCGGTGAGAATCTGCAAGCGGTCGAGGTCGCGCCGCTTCTGGGTCTGGCTATCCACCTTGGGAAAAGAAGGGTCAGCCTTAGCCTGAGTCACCGACGATGGCGCCGGAATTGACGATAGAGAATCGGTATCCAGCTTGCGGCAACCGCGCATGTCGCCCGTGTTGCGGTACTCGCGCACCCCATTGGCTTGAGTACACACATACACCCCTTGCGCAGCAGAATCGGCTAGAGGCAGCAACAAGCTGAGCATGACAAATAAAAATCTCATGGTGGTGTAGCGCTAACGAGTCGAGGCGATAAGGAAGAGGAACAATCTTGCGCAATGCGACGTCGACCTTATACCAGAATCTGACGCTAAGCGATTATCAACTATGCAACAGTAGCCGCAAAAAAAGGGCGACTGCCGCCGCCCTCTTCTCACTACCTGCAAAAAAATTACAGTGAGTAGTACATGTCGAACTCAATCGGGTGCGTGGTCATGCGGAACCGCGTAACTTCCTGCATCTTCAGCTCGATGTAGGCATCGATCATGGTGTCGGTGAACACACCGCCGCGGGTGAGGAATTCACGATCATGGTCGAGGCACTCGAGCGCCTGGTCGAGCGACGAGCATACGGTTGGGATCTTTGCGTCTTCCTCAGGTGGCAAGTGGTACAGATCTTTCGATGCAGCCTCACCTGGGTGAATCTTGTTCTGCACACCATCCAGACCCGCCATCAACAGCGCAGCAAAGCACAGGTAAGGGTTGGCAGAAGGATCCGGGAAACGGGTTTCGATACGACGGCCTTTCGGGTTCGCTACGTGCGGGATACGAATCGATGCCGAACGGTTACGCGACGAATACGCCAGCTTGACTGGTGCTTCGAAGCCAGGCACCAGACGCTTGTACGAGTTAGTGCCCGGGTTGGTGATCGCATTCAAAGCGCGCGCATGCTTGATGATGCCACCAATGTAGTACAACGCGAACTCAGACAAGCCCGCATAGCCATCGCCGGAGAACAGGTTCTTGCCGTCTTTCCAGACCGACTGGTGCACGTGCATACCCGAGCCGTTATCGCCAACGATAGGCTTCGGCATGAAGGTTGCGGTCTTGCCGTAGGTGTGCGCGACATTCCAGATCACGTATTTCTGCAGCTGGGTCCAGTCAGCGCGCTGCACCAACGTAGAGAACTTGGTACCGATCTCGTTCTGCCCCGCACCTGCTACTTCGTGGTGATGCACTTCGACAGGAATACCAAGCGATTCAAGCACCAAACACATCTCGGAACGCATATCCTGGAAGCTGTCGACCGGTGGAACCGGGAAGTAGCCGCCTTTGACGGTTGGGCGGTGGCCGGTATTACCCGACTCAAACTTCTGCGCGGTGGACCAAGAAGCCTCTTCTGAATCAATTTTGACGAAGCTGCCGGACATATCCGAGTTCCAGCGCACGCTGTCGAAAATAAAGAATTCCGGCTCCGGGCCAAAGTAAGCAGCATCGCCCAGACCAGACGCTTTCAGGTAAGCCTCGGCGCGCTTGGCGATCGAGCGCGGATCGCGGTCGTAGCCCTTGCCATCGCTGGGCTCGATCACGTCACACTGCATGAACAGCGTGGTCTCTTCCATGAACGGGTCGAGATTGGCCGTGCTCGGATCCGGCATCAGCAACATGTCAGAGGCTTCGATACCCTTCCAGCCTGCGATCGACGAGCCGTCGAAGGCGTGACCCGACTCGAACTTGTCCATATCGAAATGGGAAACTGGAACAGACACATGCTGCTCTTTGCCACGCGTGTCCGTAAAACGAAAGTCGACGAATTTGACCTCGTTATCTTTCACCATTTTCAATACATCTGCGGCCGTCTTAGACATAAAACTCTCCCGGAAAGTTGCGGAATTGAAATTACTTGCTCGATATGGGGGTTTGCCTGTTGCCGACTCGGCGCCGGCGTTTAGCCGGTCAGGGGGCGGGCTTGCAACGGGAACACGGGGCGGGATGGTAGCAGATTCCATGCCACTGGCTTACTTTGCCGCGTGCATTCGGCCGCATCCACCCCACGCAAAAACTGTGAGCCAGAACAAGGCGTTGACGATCGTCACTGCGTGCCGCCGCGCAATCAGCACCATGGCACTTGTTGGTGCGATTATGATTTAGCGCATTATTTTGGTGCAATTAGATAAGATTGCACTATGTTGGTGCAGTTTTTGGGGCAGTGACCAAGCCCGCGCTTATTCTTCGTCGTCGTGAACAGGCTCTTTGAGCCCAAGCGCGCGCCCATCTTCATACAGGAAGCACTTGGCAATACTGAACCACGCATCGGTCGGTATTACCCGTTCTGCGAGTTCGACTAATTCTTCTTCGCGCAGCAGTCGCCGGTAAAACGAGGCGCAACACTGCTCCAGCGTAACGCAGATATCGTCCACGACCGTGGCACCGCTGCGCATCCATTGCTGTAATTTCTCGCGTACGGAACACAATAGATCGAGACTGGCCTTGCTCAACTGCTCCAGCTCATCAATCAAGGCATCGGCCTCGCGGGTTAGCCGACGCAATGCCGGGATCACGACAACCTCGACCTTGCGACGGTGACAGTACTGCTCGAACTGTGTCAGACGATTGAGCAGTGCCTCCAAGTCGACACCGCCCGCTGTTTTGAGATGGCGTATGCCGTACAAGATATGCCGCTGTATCGAGGAAAATGTCCAGCGTGCTCGTCGCTGCTCTATCTTCAGCGCTATGATGGAATAAGTCGCGGTTAGCATGATGTCCACTGAAAAAAATCAGTGTAGTCATTCGCCGCGCGTCACCGGTTGCGAGGTCTCAAAGACTGCAAACTTCAGGAGCGGGTTTACCGGTCTTGCAAGCAATGTATCTGTTCAGGGTCAAGTGATGCGTACTGCATGCTCGCGTGTAGCATGAAAAGTAACCGCGGGCCAGCGCTCTTGCACCAATTTCAGGTTCACAGCAGAGCTGGCAAGATAGGCCAGATTACCTGCCGCATCATGCGCGAGATGCGCGCCTGCAGAGGAACGCTCGAAGTCGGCTAATATTTTTTTATCTTCGCATGACACCCAGCGTGCTGTGTTGATGCTGGTTCCCTCAAATACGGCATCAACACCGTACTCATTCATCAGGCGACTCGCCACCACCTCAAACTGCAGCATACCAACAGCGCCAAGCACCAAGTCAGCGCCGCTAACGGGTTTGAACACTTGCACCGCACCTTCTTCACCAAGCTGCTGCAAGCCTTTTTGTAGCTGCTTTATTTTGAGTGGGTTACGAATGCGAACGGTACGGAAAAAATCTGGCGCAAAGTAGGGAATGCCGGTGAATTGCAGCGCCTCACCTTCGGAAAAACTATCACCAATTTGCATATTGCCGTGATTCGGCAGACCAATAATATCTCCTGCGTAGGCCTCTTCGACTTGCTCACGCGAGGACGCCATGAACGTCACCACCGATGACATCTTCAGCTCGCGATTAAGCCGAAGATGCTTGATCTTCATGCCACGCTCAAACCGGCCGGAGCACACTCGCAAGAAAGCAATTCGGTCGCGATGAGCCGGATCCATATTGGCTTGTATCTTGAATACGAAGCCGGAGAAAGCGGTCTCATCCGGCTTCACCATTCGTGCTGTCGCATCACGCTCACCCGGGGCGCGTGCCCAATCGAGTAGCGCATCCAGAATTTCACGAACACCAAAATTATTGATCGCAGAACCAAAAAAAACCGGCGTCTGCTTACCAGCCAAGAAAGATTCAAGATGAAACGGATGCGAGGCACCATGCACCAGCTCAACCTCTGCCTTTAGCTGACCCATCTCTTGCGGGAACATCTCCTGCAGTCGCGGGTTATCTATGCCCTTGATCACCTCAAAGGTCTGATCAGCACGTTCACTACCGGGTACAAACAACAAGATCTCATCGCGCAGCAGGTGATACACGCCACGAAACGCCTTACCCATACCAATCGGCCAGGTGACTGGCGCACATTGAATACCCAGTACCGACTCCACCTCATCCAATAACTCCAGGGGATCGCGTGTCTCACGATCCATTTTGTTCATGAACGTGATGATCGGTGTGTCGCGCATGCGGCAAACATTCAGCAACTTGATGGTTTGCGCCTCTACACCTTTGGCGGCATCAATCACCATCAAGGCCGAGTCAACCGCGGTCAATACGCGGTAAGTATCTTCCGAAAAGTCCTGGTGGCCCGGGGTATCGAGCAGGTTAACGACATGGTCACGGTAATCAAACTGCATGACCGAACTGGCGACCGAGATGCCGCGCTGTTTTTCAATTTCCATCCAGTCTGAGGTTGCATGGCGGCCGCTTTTACGCGCCTTCACCGTACCGGCCAACTGAATTGCACCAGAGAACAGCAGCAGTTTCTCGGTGAGCGTGGTCTTGCCCGCGTCCGGGTGAGAAATGATTGCAAAGGTGCGGCGGCGCGCGACTTCGCGCGCAATATGTTCACGCGATGTCGCGTGCGCACGCGCCAGATCATCGGTTTCGGAAAAATCAGTGGCGTGGGTCATCACAGGCAGTCAAAAAAAGCGTCAGAGTCTAGCGGCTTCGGCCGGTCAAGTCCAACCGGCGGCATCATACCGGACAGGTTTTATACCATTGTGCCATTGTTAGGTTGGGATTCAGATTGAGCAAACCAAATCGTCCGGAAATCTACCATCCGCGATTTTACGATCGGCACATTCCGTCATTTGCTGAAGCAGCACTAGATCAGCGTTACGGCAGTTTATTCTCATCCATTCCACAGCTCGGGCTCTACAGTTTGCAGGATATCAGCACCTATGTAGAGTGGAAGGAAAGCATCATTCAAGAGCTGTTTTTATATCGGCGTGATAAAAATCACATTACCGTCATCAATCAGGGGATGCAGGTCGATGGCGCTGCCGTGCAGCGGTTTGCTGATGCGATATTTCAGCACGAACCGGGTACAAACAGGCTTTGCTTTCATTCGGTAGATCTTATCAAGCATCACCAACTGCAAAAAAAGATTTTCCTACCGATTTCAGAAGATAGTGTGATTGATCTACCTCATACAGAGTCTGACTATCTTGCCACCCTTGGCCGATCGCTGCGTCAATCCATGCAGTCTCGACTCAAACGCACACAAGGCTTGAAGCATAAGACCTTCCCGGGAAGCGCGGTAGACGCTCAGCTACTTGAACGTATTATCGCGTTCAACCATGCACGCATGCTGGCGAAGCAACGCTACTCTGCGATCGATGAAGCTGAGACGAAGCGACTACTGACACTTGCGCACGCGCGTGGCGTGGTGGGAACAATAGAAATCAACGACAAACTCTGCGCAGGTAGTCTGGTGTGTCGCTTTGGTGACGACATTTTCTCGCTGCTGAATGCACATGACCCCAGCATGAACAAATTAGGGCTTGGCAAGCTATCGCGCCACCTGATGATTCTTGAGGCGATTCGTTCGGGCGCGCGCCGCTTTCATTTGTTGGGTGGGTATTTCAATAGCAAACGACCGTTCGGCGCGCGCCGCATACCGCTGTGTACCTTGCTTGTGTATCGAGGTCGGCTCGGGATGGTAAAGGACGCAGCCTCGCTATTGCAGCTACTGCTGCAGTCGCTTGATTATCGGCTCAGAACATTCATCGAAGATCATAAATCTGAAGCCACCAACAGACTGCAGCGCAGTTTATCGATCAGTAAGGTATCCGTACTTCCGCGCCACCAGCGCAGCGTGAGGGGCTTGTGGCGTGAATGACCAACGATCACGAGCTGAATACCAAGCTCATTCGCCATTTGCTCGATCACATTCACCGGCTCGCCGACTTCCAGGTGCGGAATAACAGTAAGTCCGCTATTGCTCAATAGCGCGGCGCCAGCGTCCAGCTCTTTGGCCATCTTCTCGCGCTCAGCAACCAGCCCTTCCTCGACACTCATGACCGCCGCAGCCGCAAACTCACCCACCAGCAGGTAAGGCGGCGGGCTCACCACGGCGAGCAGGTGCACTGCCGCCGTTGCCGGCAGGGAGAGCCGGCTACATTCGCGCAGTGCCGCCTGGCTCTCGACGCTTCCGTTGTAGGCAACAAGGATATTTTGGTACATGGGCACCTCCCAGCGACTCGCTTCTGATAGCGAGCTTGGAGTATACGGCGCAGCGCCACCCGCCGCGCTTGGCGGCGACCAACAAAAAAAACCCGGCAGGTTGCCCTGCCGGGTTTAAATCCATCCTTGTTGGAAGGCTGGAGGAGACGAGCCAGACTATATCAACCCGATTCCGCCGCGTCCGCTTTCGAATTGTGATGCCAGATATAAATTTTATGAATGAATGAAAGTTTTTTATTTTTCCAGACAAATAATTGTCTTTTTATGCATAAAAATCCGTTCGAACGCTTCATACCCGGGCAAAAAATTAAACCCGCCACACTTGCATGTGGCGGGTTCGGGTCTCCTCTCGCTCTTCCGGCGACAGATTTTTTTGGTGAAGCGGGCGCATCATGCCGACGAATTGAGGCGATGTCATCATGCATCGCACCAACCCGCCAAGCCATTGATTCAAAAAGATTTTTTTATCACAAACAAATAACCTGCGGGTCAGTTTTTTGGGGACCAAGCACTCTCGGGTCGAGGCGCCCATGAACATGGTCTTACCCGACTCGCCGACACCCAATACGCCCACAGCCAGGCCTGGCGCTAGTAGGTTTCAACATGGAAACGCCCTTCAACCAGCATCTTCTGATGCAGGTCTGCCCACACCATTCCGGCACCCTCACAAATCGTTCTCAACGCATCCATCACACCCGCCTCCATGCCTTTCACACCGCAGATATAAATGTAGGTATCTGCATTCAGTAGTTCGGCAACCGCAAGTGATGATGCGCGCAACTGATCTTGCACATAGGTTTTGGGTTCGTTATCAGCACGCGAGAATGCAAGATGAATGTCAATGAAGCTCTGCGGCAGTTTGCGTAGCGGTCCGAAGTACGGCAACTCACCCGGCTTTCGCGCGCCAAAGAACAGCATCAGCTTGCCTTCAACCGGTGTGCCTTGCGCCATCAAGCGCCGCCGATACTCGGTCATGGCGCGCATCGGTGCTGCGCCTGTGCCAGTGCAGATCATGATGATGTTAGAACCCGAATGGTTCGGCATCAGATAATGCGCGCCGAATGGTCCGGTGACTTGAACGGTGTCACCCTTTTGCAGATCGCACAAATAGTTAGACGCAACCCCGCGCACAGATTTGCCGTCGTGATCAAGCACGACACGCTTGACGGTCAACGAGAGGTTGTTATAGCCCGGTCGCTCACCATTGCGCGGGCTGGCCACAGAATAAAGTCGCAGGTAATGCGGCCGACCCGCATCATCCGTGCCCGGAGGAATAATGCCAATACTCTGCCCTTCCAATACCGGGAAATGCGCCTGACCAAAATCCAGCACGATATGACGTACATCGCTCTCTGCATCGGTATCCGTCAGGCGGTAGTTACCAGCAACGGTCGCTAGCAGAGGCTGTTTGATGTCATACAGATGAAGGCTAGGCTCTGCCGCCGACCATGGTGCGCTAGATGAGGTAATCGATAGCGCAGCATTGTGCTGTGGCGGCGGCTCGATGGTGTCAGCAGCTACACCGTCGCCCGCAGTGAGTGGCTGCTGCTCGGGCAGCTCATCCCAACTGAACTGCTCAAGCACGCTGTAGGCCGCCGATTTCGACACCGTGCGCCAGTTATCAATCGACCCGGTAGGACACGGCGGCAGACACGCATTGCAACCATTACAGATGTTCGGGTCGACTACATAGTTACGATCATCATGCGAGATCGCATCAATCGGGCAGGTGTCCTCACAGGTGTTGCAACGTATACAAACCTCAGGATCAATCAGGTGCTGACGTATCAGCGCCTCGGCGTCAGTAGAGCCCATAGCTGTCAATCATTAGTTGAAGCGCACGTACTCAAAGTCGATAGGCTGACGATTGATGCCGATAGGCGGTGGTGCGATCCAGTTCGCCATCTTGCCCGGCTCAACCACGCGGCCCATCAACGACGCTACATAAGCGCGGTCTTCCTCGGTGGGCAGCCACTGACGCACATGTGCCTGCCACTCGGCCTCGGAGATCACTTGCCCTTGTGGAGACACGCGTAAACCGGCGAAGCTACCAATGTGGCGATTGAAGGCCTTGTGCGGCGCTTGCAGCCGGAACGGCAGGCCCGCTTTCTCGATCACTTTATTCCAGCGACCGATACCCGCGATGGAGTCCTTAATGTAATCATCACGCAGCACCTCATTGAGCGCATTCAGCATGGGTACTTCGCGCTCCACCAATTTATCGCCCTGTACTTCCAGAATCTTGTAATGATCGCCCTTGAGTTGATGATCATCCGTACGCTTGGTCTCTTCATAGCGGCCTTTCAAACCGGTCGCGTAAAAAGTCGCTGCGTTGGAAGACTGATCAGCGCCAAACAAGTCAATCGTCACGCTAAAGTGGAAGTTAAGGTAGCGCTGCAGAGTCGGCAGATCAATCACACCGAGCTGTCGCAGTTGCTCCGGGTCTTCTGTGCTGTGCTGCTTCATGACCTCGCAGGTGCGCTGAATCGTACGCGAGACACCCGACTCACCGACAAACATGTGATGCGCCTCTTCAGTGAGCATGAAACGGCAGGTACGCGAGAGCGGATCAAAACCGGACTCGGCAAGCGCGCACAATTGGAATTTACCATCACGATCGGTGAAGTAAGTAAACATGTAGAACGCCAGCCAATCGGGCGTCTCTTCATTAAAGGCCTGCAGAATACGCGGGTTATCTTGCGAGCCGGAGTTGCGATGCAGTAGTGCCTCGGCTTCCTCACGACCATCACGACCAAAATACTTGTGCAGCAAGTAAACCATCGCCCACAAATGGCGACCCTCTTCCACATTAATCTGGAACAGATTACGCAGATCGTATTGTGATGGGCAGGTCAAGCCTAAATGACGCTGCTGCTCGACGGATGCCGGTTCGGTATCACCTTGCGTCACAATAATCCGGCGCAGATTAGCGCGATGCTCACCTGGCACTTCTTGCCATGCGGCTTCGCCTTTGTGCTCACCAAAATTCACCTTGCGGTCTGCTTCAGCTGCATTCAAGAAAATGCCCCAACGATAATCGGGCATCTTCACATGACCAAACTGTGCCCAACCTTCCGGCGTGGTGTTGATCGCTGTACGCAGATAGACATCGAAATTCTGCGAGCCATCGGGGCCCATCTCATTCCACCACTGCAGGTAGTTTGGCTGCCAATGCTCGAGCGCGCGCTGCAAAGCACGGTCTTCCGAGAGGTTGACGTTATTCGGTATTTTTTCGCTGTAATCGATGGCGCTCACGCTATCTCCTGTGGGAATGACTCGATCCAATAAGGGTTATTATTTTTTAAACGTTTTATTACCTACACACGCTCGAATTCGAATTTCGCCTTGCTGCCGGTTCCGTACACTTTCAAGGCACCCGACTCTCCGACCGCATTCGGACGATTGAAGATCCAGTTCTGCCAAGCAGACAAACGACCAAACACCCGCGTGAACATATTCTCTTGACCGTTGAAGCGAAGATTCGCCTCCATACCAGTGAGTGCATCCGGCGACATACTGGCGCGCTCTTCAAGCGCAAGGCGAATCTCATCGGCCCAGTCGATATCGTCCGGGTTTGCCGTGATTAAGCCCAGTTCCATTGCTTTATCCGCATCCAATGCTTGTCCAAGCAATGCCTTCAATTCGTTGAGCTTGGCTGCATCATCATAGAAGCGACGTGCCAGACGTCCCTGCCCGGTGATCATGGGCAGCACACCAAAATTCATCGCAGACAAGGTGATGACCGGCGCATCTTGTGGCGCGTCGGGCAAACTGAGCATGTAGCTGCGATCAGCCGCAAACGCCAGCTCGGCCAGCGTGCCGGCGAAGCAGGAATCCTGATCAATCAGTGCGAACAGACTGCGAGACGAGACATCAATCCGCGCTAAGGTACGACGCATCAAGCCGAGTGTTTCGCGCACCAGCCAATGCGAGGCATGTTGCTGCATGCTGGCATCGCACGCCAGTACATGCTCGCGGTGACCCGCAGTTTTAAGTATCCAGATACCCAGCTCGATTTCATTGGTACGTAGATGCAGGATCGCATCATCCAACTCGCGTGCCATTTGTAGTGGCCACCAGTGCACACCGGCCGCTTCGATTCCCGCAATATCATCAGGCTGAGGTGTTGCAGGCGAGTGTACGGTGATGGTCGCACTGCGCGCATCGCGGTCCAGCAACACGTCGACATAGCGGTAGCGCACACCTCGCTCGGTGAATTCGCGTTGCAGCGGCGTTAGCTGCACACCCGTCGCTTGCGCTGCTCGATCACTCTGCGCTGCCAATACCTCGGCGCGCTCGCGGACCGCTTGCGCAAATTGCGCTGGCTTGGCGATCTCATCGACCAGTCGCCACTCTTTGGCACGCTGGCCGCGAATACCTTCGGAGGTCGTGCAAAAAATATCGGCGTGATCATGCCGTACCTTGCGCTTGTCGGTCAGTCGCGTTAATCCACCGGTGCCAGGCAGCACGCCGAGCAACGGTACCTCAGGCAAACTCACTGAGGATGATCTATCGTCGACCAAAAGAATTTCGTCGCAGGCAGCCGCTAGTTCATACCCACCACCGGCACAAGCACCGTTCACCGCGGCGAGGAATTTCAGACCGGAATAGCGACTGGAATCTTCCAGACCATTGCGTGTCTCGTTGGTGAACTTGCAGAAGTTGACTTTCCAGGCGTGGCTGGATTTACCCAGCATAAAAATATTGGCGCCCGAGCAGAAGGTTCTATCCAAACCGCTACCAAGCACCACCACGCGTACCTTCGGATGCTCGAAACGGATTCGCTGTATGGCGTCATGCAGCTCAATATCGACGCCGAGATCATAGGAATTCAACTTGAGCTTGTAGCCGTCACGCAGCCCACCGTCTTCGTTCACCGCCATGGTCAGGGTAGCGACCACACCATCCACGGCCAACGACCAGTGCCGGTAGCGCTCAGGGGTGGTTTGGTAGTCAACGACGAAGGATTCGCTCATGGGTCTCCCGATGCAATATCATGCCTTCAAACAGCGAACAGGAACTATATTGCGTGTCACGTGGTAAGTCAATGCTCGCTAAGTCAATGCTCTCCAGGTCAAATGCTCGGCAAGCACATTCTTGCGCAAATCAAGCGTGGGGCCAGTGAATGCCGAAGCGCTCGCCTATTGCCATTTCGGCAGCTTGCTGGTCAGTTGGCGATCTGTTCGCGCAATTGTGTAAGCGCCCGCTCTGGCGGCATAGCGCTGGTATCAAGCGTGAGGTCGGCTTTTGAGTAGAACTGGGCCCGGCTTTCCAGGATACGCTTCAGGTCATCCATCGCTTCCCTGTTGCCCGCCATGGGTCTGCGGTCACCTTGGGCAAGTACCCGGCTCATATGCTCTTCCGGAGTCGCCTTCAGCCTCACGGTGTAGCAATGGGTCAGCAGCAAATTGAAGGTTGCGGGTTCGGAGACGATGCCGCCGGGCGTTGCAATCACCACGCGCGAGTGAGCGCGGATAACTTCTTCAAGCGCGCGCTGCTCGTAACGGCGGTAGGCGGTCTGGCCGTACAGCGCATGAATCTCCGCAATACCGCAGCCCGCCAGCGCCTCGATCTGGCCGGACAGCTCGATGAACGGCACGCCCTGCTCAGTGGCGAGCGCCCGACCGAGGCTGGATTTTCCGGCGCCACGCAGCCCGATCAGGGCAATACGCTGACGGCGGGTTGACTCGCTGGTCGGCTGCTCAAATAACATCGCCAGCGCAGCGCGTGCCTTGGCCAGCTCTTCATCACTGCGGCCACGCAAGGTCTCGCGGATCATCAACCAATCCGGCGAGGAGGCAGCCTCATCGCCCGTCATCTCGGCCAACGAGCAATTGAGTACCACGCACAGCTGACGCAGAAACTGAATCGAGGCATTGCCGACCCCGGTCTCGACATTCGCCACGTGGCGCTCAGAGACATCGGCCAGCTTAGCCAGCGCTTTGCGCGTCAAGCCACGGCGGGCACGCAGCAGGCGAACACGCTCACCGAGAGCGCTGAGAAACGGATCTTTATCTTGCCCCTCGGGGTGAGCAGTGCTTGAAGGTACTGGCTGGGTCGGTGGCATAGCTTCGGGTTGGTGCTTTCTTGACGCAAGCAAGATAGTGCATTTACACTCAGTTTTGCATGCATTATAAGTTCGCAAAATAAAAATAACCAAGGCGCTTGGCCGACGCCCAAGCCAAGACCCGCACAGGAGACAACCATGAAGAACGCTGCATCGGGACTACCGCAGCGCTTCAACTTCGCTCAGCATCTGCTCGCGCTGAATACAGCACGCGGCAGCAAAGTTGCCTACCGAGATGACCACAGCGCGCTGAGCTATGCCGAGCTGGATCATCGCGTGCGCTGCTTCGCCGCCGGCCTGCTGGCCGAGGGTCTGCAGCCTGAGCAGCGGGTATTACTGGTCATGCTCGATACCATCGATCTGCCTGTCGCGTTTCTGGGGGCGCTGTATGCGGGTGTGGTACCGGTGCCGGTGAATACCCTGCTCACAGCGGAAAACTACCGCTACATGCTTGAGCATAGCGATGCCAAAATGATCGTGGTATCCGACGCCCTGAGAAGCACTGTTGATCAAGCGATATCGACCTGCAGTCGCCCATTGAAGGTGGTTGTCTCCGGCGCGGCCAGCAATGATCGGGATATCGCATTTACCAATGTGTTGGCACACACGCCGTTGACGCAGGCCGCAGATACACACGCGGATCAGTTCGCGTTTTGGCTGTACTCCAGCGGCTCAACCGGACAACCCAAAGGCACGGTGCACAGCCACGCGAATTTATATTGGACTGCGGCGTTGTATGGCAAGCCGGTGCTGGGCCTGACCGAAGACGATGTCGTGTTCTCCGCAGCCAAGCTGTTTTTTGCGTACGGCCTTGGTAACGCATTGACCTTTCCGCTATCGGTGGGTGCCACAGTTGTACTGATGGCAGAGCGACCCACACCGGCTGCGGTTTTCGAGCGACTGATCAAGCAAAAGCCAACGGTTTTTTACGGTGTTCCCACGCTGTATGTGGCCATGCTTGCTGCCGATAATTTGCCGACACGCGATCAACTCCGTTTGCGCTTGTGTGTTTCTGCGGGCGAGGCTTTACCGCGTGAGGTCGGTGAAAAATTGAGCGCCTATGTCGGCTGCGACATTCTCGATGGCCTTGGTTCAACCGAGATGCTGCACATCTTTCTGTCTAACCGCGCCGGTGCCGTACGCTATGGAACCACCGGCACACCGATTCCTGGCTACGAGGTCGAGTTACGCGATGAACGGGGGCAGCCAGTCGCTGTGGGTGATATCGGCGACCTCTACATCAAAGGCCCGAGCGCAGCACTCCTGTACTGGAATAGTCGCGACAAAAGCGCCGCCACCTTTCAAGGTGAGTGGGTAAAAAGTGGCGATAAATACACGGTGGATGCGGACGGCTATTACAGCTACGCAGGACGTAGCGATGACATGTTGAAGGTCAGCGGTCAGTATGTCTCGCCGATTGAGGTGGAGTCTGCGTTGATGGCGCATGATCAGGTGCTCGAATGCGCCGTCGTAGGACAAACGGATGTTGATGGCCTGACCAAGACCGTCGCGTATGTCGTACTGCATGAGCCTGCTACCGCAGACGATGCGTTGGTAGCCACCTTGAAAGCGTTTGTCAAAAACCGGCTGGCACCCTTTAAATATCCACGTGAGATCGTGTTTATCCGCGAATTACCAAAAACAGCCACCGGAAAGATTCAGCGTTTCAAATTACGCGAGCAGAATGTCGGCTAAGCTCACGATCGACTGGCACGATCGAGAGATCGCTATCGAGTATCGCTGGATCGATGTGCCCGTTGCGGTCAATGCGGACCGTACGTTAAATGCAGAAGGTAGGGCCAATACAGATAACGCAACTGACACGGCCGCCGAACAACCAGTGATGGTTTTTCTGCATGAGGGATTGGGATCGGTCTCGCTATGGAAAGACTTCCCCGATCAGCTGTGCGCCCACATCGGTATGCGTGGCTTGGTGTACTCGCGGCCGGGCTACGGCAAATCAACACCGCGTCGGACAGATGAGCAGTGGGACCCCGACTTCATGCATCTGCAGGCGTACGAAGTACTGCCCACGCTTTTGCGAGAACTGAACGTACAACGAACCTGGTTATTTGGGCACAGCGATGGCGGCTCCATCGCCTTGCTGTACGCAGCACAATTTCCGACGGCGCTTAGCGGTGCGATCGTCGTTGCGCCGCATTTGTTCGTCGAGGATATTAGCGTTGAGAGCATAGAGCGTGCACGCCACGCTTACAGGCATCAGGGACTACGCGAACGCCTTGCACGTCACCATGACGATGTTGATTCTGCTTTCTTTGGCTGGAATGATGCCTGGCTATCACTTGCGTTCAGGGCATGGAATATCGAGTCGATCGTGCCGGATATCTCATGCCCCTTGCTCGCTGTACAGGGTGAGCAGGATGAGTATGGCAGTCTGCGCCAAATTCGCCGCATCCAGCAATTACAGCCTGCCAGTGAAATCATTGCGCTGGCCGCGTGTGGCCATTCACCCCACCGTGATCAACCGCAGGCTCTGATGACCGCAGTAGGCGACTTCATTCGGCGTCACCGCTAAACCATCATCGCGGCCTGGATGATTCTCGTACAATGCGCGAATCGCACGCATCTGATCAACCATGCAAATCGAATCTTTGAACAAGCGCTTGGTACTGCAGCTGGGCTATGCCGGTCTGCTACCTTTTTTGCTGATGATGCTTGGGGTGTGGAGCGCCGATCCTGGCTGGATTAGCGACTTCGTCAAAGGCCAGCTCGCCTACGCGATGGTGATTCTGTCATTTCTGGGTGGCGTTCACTGGGGGGTAGCGCTGTTGTCGAGTACCCTACCGGAATCAAGCGTTCGAAAAGCCCTGATGTGGGGCGTCACACCATCGTTGATCGCATGGTGCGCCACGCTCTTCAGTGGTTTTGGTTTTGCGGTGATGATGGCCGGGTTTATCGCAGCGCTGCAAGTAGACAAGCAGCTCTACCCGGCGTACGGACTGCCTGATTGGATGCTGCCGCTTCGCAAACAGCTGACCACCGTGGTGGTGGTCAGTTTGCTATTGACTGTAATCGGTGCGAATTTGCGCGGCTAGCTGACAGCGCTACACGCAATCAGAAATCGTCGTCGTCCGACTTTCTGGGTTTACCGTCAACGTCACTGATACGCATACGCTTGCGGCGGTCACCCATCAGTTCACGCAATTCGCGGATGCTAAGGTCGGTCACCTCGTGCATACGGATCAGCAGCGATGCCCCAACAGGCAAGGTGCGGTGGCGAATTTTACTGATCACTGGAGGCCGGACTTCGAGCGCACGCGATAAAGCTGCGTCATTCTTCAAACCGAGCTTCTGGATCAACGCATCGAGCAAACGATTCGGGTCGTAGCCTTCTTGCGATACCAGAGGATGCTTGTCCATTACGTCTCTCCCCCCTAGGAATTTTTTTGGGTCAGCGGTCTGAGGGTTGATTTCTCGAACCATTGCCCCAGGGCAATTACTGTAATGCTAATTTATATGTCATCGCAACAACATTTTCAAGGGGTTCAAGAAAATTTGCCCGTAATACAAGATCTTTTTTTTAAGACATTTGCCCCATCGACAACAAATAACTTCCAGGTCATTAAAAAACCATTAAAAAACAATGGGTTAAGCTCTAAGCTGAGGCGTCTGCATACGCGCGACCGAAAACTGGGCGCAGACGCAACGCCGCACGCCGGTCAGTTAAATACTTAGTACAAGTGCAATTTATTTACAGGCAGCGCGCGCCTCTTCCAGTAAACGCTTGCCATCAAACCCGCGCGCGTTCATGTCTTTCACCCATTCATCGTCGATCTGATTAGTCGCAGTCACCCAACGCTTTAACTCGGCATCGGGCAACACATAAATCACGTTCTTGCGCTGCTCGGCACTCTTGCGGCCCGGTGCTGCATCTTCGGCAAACAACTTACCCACCCAGGCAGATGCATCAGCACCGCTGTTGTTATCGATGACTTTTTTCAAATCGGGGGACAAGCTATCGTATTTCGCTTGGTTCATGGCAAATACAAACACGGCATTCAGCATCTGCGGCGAACCCATCGGAGACTCGGTGTGAAATTTGGTGATTTCTTCAAACTTCATTGATGGCACGACCTCCCATGGAATCAGTGCGCCATCGATCACGCCCTTCGATAAGGCTTCAGCAGCTTGCGGCAATGGCATTGGTACTGGCGTAGCGCCTAATGCGGCGATCATCTTGGTACCGAGCCGTGTCGGCGCACGCACCTTCATGCCTTTCAGATCTTCCAAAGTCTTGACCGGCTTCTTGGTGGTATTCAAGAGTGCGCCATCATGCACATGAAACAGCAGCGGCTTGACACCTTTGAACTCGGCAGTCGCGTTCTTCATGGCGTAATGCCACAGCCCTCGACTGGCACGCTCAGAATCATTGATCATGAACGGCAACTCAAATACCTCTGATACCGGAAAGCGCCCTGCTTGATATCCAGGTACTGTCCAAATAATATCGGCGACACCATCCTTGGCCTGATCAAACAGTTGCTGCGGCGTCCCGCCAAGTTGCATCGACGGATAAATTTGGCATTTCAATTTGCCACCTGATTCCTTGGCAATTTTTTCGCACCAAGGAACGATAAAGCGCGCGTGCGTCGTCGACGCCGGTGGCAGAAAATGATGCACCTTGAGCGTCACTGTCTGAGCCGAAACGCTGATAGCGGACATGGCCGTCATCAACACAATAAGCGAGCGAACGCAGCGAACTAGCATGGAGGCCTCCTGTGGGGGTGTATTTTTAGTTGCCGAAAGTATGCACGAGATAAAGCGACAGCACCGGGAAAAATACCAGCAGCAGAATGCGCAGTAGATCCGAGGCCAGGAAGGGAAGCACGCCTTTGAAGGTCTCCATTACCGGCACATCTTTGGCGATACGGTTGATGATATAAATATTCATCCCGACCGGCGGATGTACCAAACCGATCTCAACCACCATCAGCGCAAGAATTCCGAACCAGATTGATTTGTCCGCTGGCGCCATACCAGCAAACTCCAGACCCATGACGATAGGATAAAAAATCGGAATCGTCAGCAAGATCATCGCCAGCGAATCCATTACGCATCCGAGCAAAATATAGATGAGCAAAATCGCGAAGATCACCGACAGCGGCGGTAGCCCGCTGCTCTGCACCCAGCTCGCCAACTCGGCAGGCATTTGCGTCAGTGCGAGTCCCGAGTTCAGCATATCGGCACCCAACAGCACCAGAAAAATCATGGCGGTGGCTTGCGCAGTGCCCAAAATACTATTCAAGATACCTTGAAGACGCATGCCATTGACAACAGAAATGATGCCGCAAGCAGCCGCGCCGATCGATGCCGCCTCGGTTGGATTAGCCCACCCACCGTAAATACCGACAATCACCACCAAAAACACCAACAATATCGGCAGCACACCTGTCAGCGTGCGTAGCGCTATCGCAAGCGGCACCCGCTCACCCGCAGGTCCTGCCTCTGGCTTCAAGCTCACCACGATACGGATCACGATCATGTAGCCGAGCATGGCAATCAATCCGGGAATCACCGCAGCCATGAATAACTTGCCAATTGATTCCTGCGTTAAGACCGCATAAATCACCAAAGGCACCGAGGGCGGAATCATGATGCCTAGCGTACCCCCGGCAGCCAGCGCACCAGTCGCCAACGAACCCGCATAGTTATAGCGACGCAGCTCAGGCAAGGCGACCTGGCCCATGGTTGCTGCGGTCGCCAGCGAAGAACCACAGATCGCGCCGAATGCAGCGCACGCGCCTACCGCGGCCATGGCGACTCCACCACGCCAGTGCCCGACAAAACTGTTTACACAGTTGAATAGCGCACGCGATAAACCACCGTGAGTGGCGAACTGCCCCATCAGCATGAACAGAGGAATCACTGCGAGGTCGTAGTTGGAGAAACGCGCATAGGCGACATTTTTTAAGGTCGCCAGCAGGGGTAGTGACTGGTAATCATTCATCACCAGAAACCCGGCGCTACCGACAATGAACATCGCTATGCCTATATGTACGCGCAGCGCTAGTATCACCAGCAGCACGGCGAACATAATCAGGCCGATTGTCATACCGCTCATTCGGCGCTCCCGGCAGCGCGCCAGTACAGCGCAGCGTTGTAGAAACCCGCTAACGAGAGCAGCGCGAAGCTTGGTACCAGACCCGCGACCACGGTCCACACCGGCCACAGCAACATCATTGAAGCCTCGCCAGCCTCGCGCAATGAAAGCGCACCAACACCTGTGCGCCATGCAACCAGCAGCGCGACTAATCCCAACAACAAGTGGCTGATCGCATCCAACCGGTGCTTGGCCGACTGCGGCAAACGTGTCGTGAAAAAATCAACCCGCAAGTGGTGACGTTCCATCTCGCAGAATGGCAGCATCGCCGCAGCGGCGACAGCTCCGGCCATTTGCATCATCTCGATATCACCGGTAATGGGCGCCGAGGCGAGTTTGCGGCCAATAATGGAGACCAGCGACATCAGCACCAGCGCAATGAAGCCGGCACCACCGGCAATCGCGAATCCCTTGGTTAGAGCGAGTAAGCGCAGGCCCCAAGGGCCCATATGGGGTTCGTTCGGCGCGTCCAGCGCGTCGCCCAAAGCGACGTCCTGCATTGCTTCTCCTCGTTGTGCGGGCTTGGCCCCTTGTTTTGTGCCGACATGATAACCGCAGTGCGTGGGCACTTGCCATTTCGTACAGAGGTAGCGTCTTTACCAATTCACGCGCTGGCAACGAATCCGGTAGTATCGAGCGCATGTTTGCTCAGCACGGAGACCCCATGCGCACGTTGATCGCTAGCGTTTTCTTGTCGTTGGCGCTGCCTGCAGCCGCTCAAGCGCCCGATTGGCAGCTAATCTCGCAATCCGGCAGCCGCGAGCAAGTCATCAACTGGTATGTTGACGCCAACAGCATTGTGCGCACCGATGAGTATCTGCGCGCAATTCTGCGGACTTCCTGGTCGGTGCCGCAATATGGTCCAGACGAAACCGCTTACCAGTCGAGCACTTACCTGAATTATTTTGATTGTGGCAAGCGCATGATCGCGTACACCGGCAATACGTACTACCGGAATGTCGAGCCGATCGGCGTACCGGTGCATGAAGAGCCGGAGCTGCCACTGACCGAACTCAAGTTTCAGGAAGTGACCCCGGGCTCTGCGGGCGAAACCAGGTTGGATTTTGTTTGTAAGTTTCGCGCCAAGCAAATCATGACTTAGCGCGACAGATTGCGGGCCAGATTACACCCGGCGTTTGTATTCACCCGTGCGTGTATCGATCTCGATCTTGTCACCCTGATCGACGAACAACGGCACTGCAACCTCGAAACCGGTCAAGATCTTGGCTGGCTTGAGCACCTTGCCCGAAGTATCGCCCTTGACTGCTGGCTCGGTATAGGTGACCTCGCGCACCACCGTCGTCGGTAGCTCGACCGAGATCGCCTTGCCATCGTAGAACACAACCTCACAGCCCATGCCATCTTCAAGGTAGTTGATGGCCTCGCCCATGTTGTCAGCTTCCACCTCGTACTGGTTGTACTCGCTATCCATGAATACATACAACGGGTCAGCGAAATACGAGTAGGTCGCTTCTTTACGATCGAGCACGACAACATCAAATTTCTCATCGGAGCGGTATACCGCTTCCTGCGCCGCTTCGGTCAGCAGGTTTTTCATTTTCATTTTGACGACCGAGGCATTGCGACCCGACTTCGAAAACTCGGATTTGACGACAACTTGAGGCTGCCCGTTAAGCATAAACACATTGCCGACGCGGAGTTCTTGTGCGGTTTTCATAATAGCGTTGAATAAGTTCTTGGAGGATTACGCGTCGAGCAATGCTGGCCGCATTAAATGCGCAGACGCCGAAAATCGCGAATTTTACCTGATTTGCCTAGCGAATTCGATCAGGCTGCTCGCCAGTTCAGGAATCGAAGCGAGCCGCTGCTGCCAGGCGTACGAATACGCTTTCAATACTGGCAAGGCATTCAGCAGTCCTCGCCAATCTGGCGTTGCGTGCTGGCTGCCGTTCCACCAACGTGAAAAGCTGCCCCAGGTAGAAGCACAGTGCGGATCAAGTGACTCGCTATATAACGCTGAAAACGCCTGCAACTTCACTGCATGCGCATCATCAGCTTGAGGATAAAGCTGCCACAGCATCGGCTGCGCAGCCCACTGCGCACGGACAGCGCTGTCCTCGCCGCGTACGAAATTCAGGTCGCAGCTCCAGAGCAAATGATCGTATTCATCCGGCTCAAGAAAAGGTACGCCTTTTAGCGTCAGCGCACCTCGGCTCCACGTCTCACCTGCCGCGGGAGCGAGCGCGGTGACCCCCTCGGGTACCAGGCACATGACCGGCGCACCGCTCTGCATCATGTGAAACAGGGATGCTATCGGCGCTGATGGATAACAGAACAGTGATACCAGTTTGCTGCCGGTGGGCGGCTGTATGCCAAGGCGCGATAAAAATCTCGATCTGGTATCGACATCGAATGCTTTACGCCGCGCGAGTAAATCAGGCTCACACAGCAAACCACCCGTGCGCTGCGTGAACCCCGGAAAGAAAAAATACTCGCGCAAAGGCCAGCGCGGGTGAGGCGAAGGTAGCAAATGACTACCCTCCACCCATGGCTCAGCCGACAGGTACTCAAGATTGACCCACACCGGCGCTGGCGTGACAGCAGACATGCGAATGAGATCAGCCTCGGGCAAGCGGCAACCAAAGGCACTAATGATCAGGTCGGCCACCACACCGAGCGGCGCAGCGTCGGACCACGAGCGCAGCGTAAAGTGGTCCAGCGCCTGCTCCGCGCTGCCCGGATTAATCGAGGGACGAAGCCGCTGCAAACGCTTCAGGTCGTCGACCCACAGCGTGACATTTTTTCCGTCGTGGGCAAATCGTCGCGCCAAGCGCCAGCAGACCCCCACGTCACCGTAGTTATCCAGCACCTGACAAAAAATAGCGATCGTGCGCGGCTCGCGCATCCTGGTCACCCCAAAAAACACTGCGCCAGACTACGCATCCGGCCTCATAAAGGCAATCCGCGCCGGCGACGGTTGCCCCTCTGACAATAGCTTGGCAGCGAATGGCTAACTATTAGTCGTGAAATATTTTCTTCTGGTCAAAAATCGGGTTGAAATATCGCATCATTAGCGTTTTTTGAGCGCACGTTATGCGACAGAAGCAAGAGAGCTCCCGGCGTCAGTCTACGCCGTCAGAGGCCTCTGTCATCCCATTACCGACGCGGCCAGTCGACCGCTATTCAACGCGCAAACGCAATTATTTGCCGGTACGCGTCAAGTTCACTATCGCCATTGGCGCTGCAGCGGCATGGGTGGTGCTGTGTGTTTGGCTAGCGGAGCCTTGGGCCGATGCACTTGCTGATCTGGTCGGGGTGATTGCAGCCTGGGTGATCATTGCTGGCATCGCGCTGATTCCCGGCTTCATGAATGCGTTCCTGCTGATCAGCCTGGCGATGGATAATCGCCCACCACGGAGCGCGCTAACGCAGTACCCAGGGGTGAGTATTCTCGTTGCCGCCTATAACGAGCAAGACAATATCGTTAGCACCATCGAAAGCATCGCGCAGCAGCACTACCCCGGCGCGCTGGAAGTCATTGTGGTGAATGACGGCTCCCGCGACAACACCGCCGAACTGGTCAAGCAGCAGTTACCGCACCATGCTTGGTTACGGCTACTTGATTTGCCGAAAAATATTGGCAAAGCACGCGCACTGAACGAAGCACTAACCCAAGTCTCGCATGCAATCACGATCACGGTTGACGCCGATTCCTGGCTATTTCGTGATGCCTTACAAAGCATCGTCGAGCGCTACACGCAAGATCCACCGAGCACCCGCGCAGTCGCAGGCGGCGTGATGGTTCGAAACTCGCGCGAGACATGGATGACACGCGCGCAGGAATGGGATTATTTTCAAGGAATCGCTGCCATCAAGCGCGTGCAGTCCCTGTACCAAGGCACCATGGTTGCGCAGGGTGCGTTCTCGCTGTACGACACTGCAACGCTGCGCGAGATTGGCGGCTGGCCCGACTGTATCGGTGAAGATATTGTGCTGTCCTGGAGTATTTTGAAAGCGGGTCACCGTATCGGCTACTGCGAAGACGCGCTACTGTTCACTAACGCACCAACTACCTTGATGCAGTTTGCACGGCAACGCAAACGCTGGTCGCGCGGCATGATTGAAGCCTTCAAGCAGCACCCGGATATTCTGCTGCTACGCGCATTGCCGATTACCTTCGTTTACTGGAACCTGCTTTTTCCGTTTCTGGATCTGATATTCACGTTTGTATTTATTCCGGGGATCGTGCTGGCGCTATTTGGTTATTTCTGGATCGTCGGGCCAATTACGCTGGCGTTGATTCCGATGGCGATGGGAATGAACTATTTTATGTATCGCATTGGTTGCCGTATGTTCGAACGACTCGGCTTGCGGGTACGCTTCAATCTCTCCGGATTTTTCATTTACTCGCTGTTTTACAGCCTGATCATGCAGCCAGTTTCACTGGCCGGCTACATCGCTGAGGTATTAAATCTACGCAAGTCGTGGGGAACAAAATGAAATTTTCTGCACTACCGCTGGTTGTCTTGGGGGCGCTGCTCGGCACTAACGTGATGGCCGAGCCATGGGCGGCGGGTGGTGGTTATTTTCAATCGGTAGATAGCGAGCGCTTCAGTAGTCGTCGCCTCAGCGCAGAGGCGATCAGCAACTACCAGCATCTGGATCATCGAACCGGCCTAAGGTACATCGATCATCAATTCAGTCAGCATGATTGGCAGCGTAGCGGGCGGCAGTTGCGGTTGGTTGCACGCGACACTGACCGCAAAACGATCGACGGCTGGAATGCAGAGCTAGGCTGGCTACAGCAAGCCAATCATGACTTACTGACAGTCGATGCCAACTACCGGCATACATTTGCAGCTGGCCCGGCGTTAGAAGTGTTTGCCAATCGTGACGTGGTCGAGACCCGCACCGCGCTCGACCGGGGTTTGCATTTCAATTTTGTCGGTGCCTCGGTTGATGTACCCGTCAATCCGCACGTCACCCTGGTGGGCTTGGCAGGTCAGCAAGCATTCTCCGACGATAATCAGCGAAGGCACTTGCGCGGGCGTGTGATCTGGCAACCCTCACTTGATCTCGGGTTGACTCTACAGCTGCGCTACCGTTGGTTCGATAACAGCAAGCTCGATGTGGGTCGCGCCTATTTCAACCCCGAGCGATATCAGGAGGGCATGCTCGCAGTTGGCTGGCGCCAGAGGATGGGTGACTGGCGCCATGGTGTGACTGCAGGCCTTGGCACGCAACAGATCGCGGCCGAGCGTTCTACACCGACCCAATTACTCGAGGTATCCAGTGAAACTCAAGTCGAGCGCTACGCGCTACGACTACGGGCGGGCTATACGCGTGCCGCCGGCGCGGCCGCTACCAATGATCCGGATTACTGGTACCGCTACTTGATGGGCGAACTGGTATTGCCATTCTGAGGATTTTTCTGATCGATCCGACGAGTATGAACGGAAACTGGCACACTGGATCTTGTCTGCAAAGACAACCATAACCATAACGTCCATATAAGAGAGAGGCTCCATCATGAAATTCCGCTTGTTAGCGTCCCTGATCATGCTGCTGATGTGCGCTCACGCTGCCGCCAAGAGCGACCAGTGCGGCGAGTACACCAGCGTCGACCTCGGCGAAGCAACCGTCGACATGGGCAAGAAAACTACCTTTGTTCATTTTCGCTCCAGCACGCAGATGCACGCCGCCGAGGGCTCCAAGTACAACAACCTCACCGGCCAGTGCACCGGCGGCGCTTTGGTATTCGCCGACCAGACACTGGAGGCGGAAGGCCTGTGTGCTGTTGAAGATGTCGATGGTGATGTGCTGACCTATACCTTCACCCAGTCACGCGGTCAAAAAGAAGGTCGCTACGCACGTAAAGGCGGGACCGGCAAATTCGCAGGCTCTCGTGAAACTGGCTGGTTCCGCCCGATCAAGCTGGATGGCGAGATCACCCGCGGCGAATGGGGTGGTCGAAGCGCCTGTCAATAGTGATTGATAACGGCGCAGGCAGCGACGGCGAATAACCCTAAGTCCGTCGCTGTCAGGTTGCCATCGGTTCAGTGCGCTGTTAGTCTGCGGGCATGCATCTCTTTTTTTATTGTCATAAATGAAAGCCGGCTCGCACCTGAAAGGCCTGCAAGGCATGGGCTCGGTGTTCGGCGTCGCGACGCGTATCGAGGGCACGGTACGCATTGAGGAAAGCGTGCGGATCGACGGCAAGATCGAAGGCAACCTTGACCAACCTGACGGCAACGCGCGCTGGATCGTGATCGGGCCCAAGGGCGAGGTGCACGGTGATATCCGTGCGCAAAATGTCAGCGTGGCCGGAAAGGTGTTCGGCAACATCGCCGCAAGCGAGAGTATTGAGTTGCTCGAGGGCTCGGAGGTGCGGGGTAACATTGCCCACAAATCAATTAACGTTGAGCCGGGTGCTTCTTTGCATGGGCAGCTGATCGCCAGCGAGAATGCAAGCGCTGAGCCGGCTGCCAACCAAGACCAAGGCCCCGAGGTCACCGCATAAACCAAAAGCCTTAACTATCTGTGATGCAGATTGCCCCGTCTTGGCTTACTACCCTGTGTTGCGCGCTCGTGGCGCTGACATGGTGTCTGCCCGCCAGCGCCGCGACTTACCAATGCACCACCACCGCGATGCGCGGCAATAAATGGATCTGCAAAGAAGATCCCTCGGTCTGCACCTTTGCGTTTGTGGTCGATGAAAAATCAAAAGATATCTATCGCAAGGTCGATGAGCGCAATCCGCGCGTTCCAGTTGTTGTAGACAAATGGGAAGACAATGTCTTGATCGCGCATGAAGATCAGACTCGAATCGACTCGCGATTTATTGAGCAGTATTTCTACAAAATCGAATTCGATAGTGGAAATTTCTTGATGGCGAATGAGTACGTTACCAACTCCGGGCGCTATCTCACCCAAGAAGAACTGAACATGGCTGATAAAAAGAAATACTCCTATTATCGTCCTCGCTTGTTCAGCGAAAAAGGTCGCTGTACCTTCAAGCGCTGACATGAATGCGCCACGCCGCTACCGTTACTATGACCTGCTGCTAGCGGCGTTTGTTGTTGCACTGCTCTGCTCCAACCTGATCGGCGCCGGCAAAGCGGCAGTGATCACACTGCCGGTACTGGGCGAAGTGACTTTCGGCGCGGGCATTTTATTTTTCCCGATCTCTTATCTATTCGGCGACATCCTGACCGAAGTCTATGGCTATGCGCATGACCGGCGCGCGGTATGGGCAGGATTTTCTGCGCTGCTGTTTGCTGCCGTCATGTCGCTGGTCGTGATACAGCTGCCACCCGCATCGGGTGATTACATGGAGAGCTACCAGAAAGGCCTGGAAACCGTCTTCGGGAATACTTGGCGTATCGTGCTTGCGTCAATCCTGGCGTTCTGGGCGGGTAGTTTAGTGAATGCCTATGTCATGGCCAAGATGAAGATCATGACTGCCGGTCGTCATTTATGGATGCGAACTATCGGATCGACTGCTGCAGGTGAACTGATCGACTCGGGCATTTTCTACATGACCGCTTTCTATGGGATTTGGGCCACCGAGCAGGTTATTGCGGTCGCTATTGCGCAATATTTTCTGAAAACCGGCTGGGAAGTCGTGATGACGCCGGTGACCTACCGTGTGGTCGCGTGGCTGAAGCAAAAAGAAGCCGAAGACTACTATGACGTAGGCACTAATTTTTCACCGTTCAAGCTGAGTGTGTAAAGACCTCAGCAACACGCGTTTTTATTTCAGCTTATCCAGCGCCTCTGCAAGATGACCAACGGTGCGGTCAACGTTCGTGAGCTTCTCTAATCCGAACAGGCCAAGCCGGAATGTGCGGAAATCCGGACGCTCGCCTACTTGCAGCGGAACACCTGCTGCGGTTTGCATACCAAGCGCGATGAATTTTTTACCATTTTGGATATCCGGATCCTGGGTATAGCTCACCACTACGCAGGGCGCCTGAAAACCCGGCGCCGCTACACTGCTAAAGCCCCTCGATTCCAGCATTTTCCTGACCTGAGTACCTAGCTCGACTTGCTTTGCTTTCAGGTTCGCGAATCCTAATGCCTGGGTCTCGCGCATGACATCACGCAACACGCGCAATGAATCAGTCGGCATGGTCGTATGATAAATATGCGCACCTTTTTCATACGTCTCAACTACCTGCAGCCATTTTTTCAGATCGCATGAGTAACTGGTGCTGGTAGTAGACTCAATACGTTCACGCGCACGCTCCGACATCGCAATCAGCGCGCAACACGGCGAGCTACTCCAGCCTTTTTGTGGTGCGCTCACTAGCACATCGACCTTGCACTCGACCATATCGACCCACATCGCACCCGATGCAATGCAGTCAAGCACGAACAAGCCATCAACCGACTGCACTGCCTCGCCCACTGCACGCAGGTACTCCGGCGGCAAAATCAAGCCGGCAGATGTTTCAACGTGCGGCGCGAATACCACAGCCGGTTTATGCTGCTTGATCCACGCTACTACTTCTTCAATCGCGGGCGGTGCGTATTGCTGCTCGAATTCCTCAACCACCGGCGATGAGGTGATCACGTGTAGCTTGTCGGAGATATGACCCATCTCGAAAATTTGCGTCCAGCGGTAGCTGAACCAGCCATTTCGAATGACCAGGCAGTCGCGCCCGGTTGCGAACTGCCGTGCTACCGCCTCCATGCCGTAGGTACCGCTGCCGGGCACGACCACCGCCGATTTGGCGTGGTAGACCTCTTTCAAGATACTGGAGATATCGTTGATAACCCCCATGAAAGATTTCGACATGTGGTTGAGCGAGCGATCGGTATACACCACCGAAAACTCGAGCAAACCATCGGGATCAACGTGAGGAAGCAAACCTGGCATGGCTATCCTGTTAGCAAAGTAAGTAGAAAGCGGGTGTTTGCAAAGCTGCAAATAGATTCCAAGTTTATCAGACCTGATACCCATGCTTGTGCATGGATCACCTTAATCTTCAGCAGTAATCACAAAAACTACCGCGCACGCATCTGAAACTGGCTATAAAATTCACGACCCTAACGACAAATCAAATTCGGAGACATATGGAAAGCGATATCGAAATTGCTCAAAAAGCAAAAATGAACAAGGTGATTGATGTCGCCTCTGGACTCGGCATACCCGAGGATGCAATCGAGCCTTACGGCCACTACAAAGCCAAGGTCTCGCTGCAGTATCTGAATACGCTGAAAGACCGGCCTGATGGCAAACTGGTTCTGGTTACGGCAATTAGCCCAACGCCCGCCGGAGAGGGCAAAACTACCACCACCGTCGGGCTGGGCGATGCACTCAATCGCATCGGAAAAAAAACAGTGATCTGTTTGCGTGAGCCGTCACTCGGTCCGGTGTTCGGTGTGAAAGGTGGCGCCGCCGGCGGTGGTCACGCGCAAATTGTGCCGATGGAAGATATTAATCTGCACTTCACTGGTGATTTCTCTGCCATCGCGCTTGCCAATAATTTGCTGGCTGCGATGATCGATAATCATATCAATCACGGCAACACGCTCGATATTGATCCGCGTCGTATCACCTGGAAGCGGGTGGTTGATATGAATGACCGCGCACTGCGTGACATTGTTGTCGGCATTGGCGGCACCGCTAACGGCTTCGTGCGCCAAGACGGGTTTGACATTGTGGTGGCGTCTGAGGTGATGGCAATTTTCTGTCTTGCTACCTCGGTACAGGATTTGAAGCAGCGGCTCGGCGATATCGTGATCGGCTATACCCGCGAACAAAAACCGGTACATGCGCGCGACCTGAACGCCCACGGCGCTATGACGGTGTTACTGAAAGATGCGCTGCAACCGAACCTGGTACAAACGCTTGAGAATAATCCCGCGTTTGTTCATGGTGGTCCGTTCGCGAATATTGCTCATGGCTGTAATTCAGTGATCGCAACCCAAAGCGCACTCAAGTTGGGTGACTATGTGGTCACTGAGGCGGGTTTCGGCGCAGACCTTGGCGCAGAAAAATTCATCGATATCAAATGCCGCAAAACCGGGCTCACGCCATCAGCGTGTGTGCTAGTTGCAACCATTCGCGCGCTGAAGTACCACGGCGGTAAAGACGTAAAAGAACTGAACTCTGAAGATCTTGATGCATTGAAAAAAGGTTTGGTTAATCTTGAGCGTCATGTTGATAACGTGACCAACCAATACGGCCTGCCCTGCGTCGTATCCATTAACCGCTTTACCGCAGATACCGATGCCGAAATCGCGCTGGTCACCGAGCGCATGAAAGCACTGGGTGTGAATGTGGTGCTGGCCGAGCATTGGGCCAAAGGCGGCGCCGGCGCAGAAGCATTGGCGCAGGAAGTTGTTCGGTTATCTGAGCGTAGCGCATCGCGGAAGCTGGTCTACGAAGACAGCGATTCACTGCTCGACAAGATGAAAAAAGTCGCCACCAAGATTTATGGCGCCTCGGATATCAGCGCATCGGCCAAGGTCAAGCAACAGATCAAGGCATTCGAAGAAGCGGGATACGGGCATTACCCGATCTGCGTCGCCAAAACCCAATCGTCCTTTAGCACTGACGCCAGCCTGCGTGGCGCGCCAAGCGGTCACGTCGTCAACGTGCGCGAAGTCAGATTGGCCGCTGGTGCGCAGTTCATCGTGATGATTTGCGGCGATATCATGACCATGCCCGGCTTGCCCAAGGTACCGAGCGCGGTCAAGATTGATATCGACGATCACGGCAAAGTCGTCGGCTTGTTCTGACCCATTGCTCGAACCTGAAGCTCTGCAAGCGTTGTGGCTCACCGCCAAAGTATCGGCGGTGGTCACACTGATTCTGCTTTTAATAGGTACGCCTATCGCATGGTGGCTGGCGCGTACGCAGTCTCGTCTGAAAGCGCCGATCGCGGCACTGGTGGCGCTACCGCTGGTGTTACCACCGACTGTGCTGGGCTTCTACCTGCTACTGGCCATGGGCCCGAATGGCTTTGCTGGTCGGCTCACGGAAGCACTCGGCCTTGGCTTGCTGCCCTTCACCTTTTGGGGCCTGGTGGTGGCTTCGGTGTTCTACTCGTTGCCGTTCATGGTGCAACCATTGCAAAATGCTTTCGAGGCAATCGGTCGCCGACCACTCGAGGTGGCCGCCACGCTACGTGCCACACCACTCGACGCATTTTTTAGTGTGGTGGTGCCGATGGCACTACCAGGATTTTTAACCGCCTCGGTGATGAGCTTTGCGCATACCGTGGGTGAGTTTGGCGTGGTGCTCATGATCGGCGGTAATCTGGCAGGTGAAACCCGCGTCGCTTCGGTGCAGATCTACGACTACGTCGAGGCTATGCAGTACGAGCATGCGCACGCGATGGCCGCAGTGCTGATCGGATTCTCGTTCATCGTACTTCTGGTGCTGCATGTAACGCGCCCGAGAGCAAGCACCGCGCAGTAAGATGAGCTTGTGCATCCAACTCGCGCTGCAGCGCGATCGCTTTTCGCTGGAGCTTGACCTGCAGCTGCCGGGGCGTGGTGTAACCGCATTATTCGGGCCATCCGGATGTGGCAAGACCACGCTGCTACGGTGTATTGCCGGGCTCGAGCGTGCCTCCGGAACGATCACCATCAACGACGAGTTGTGGCAAGACAGTACGCAATTCATACCCACACATCTGCGTGCAATCGGCTATGTATTTCAGGAGGCGAGTCTGTTTCCGCACCTGTCAGTGCGGAGCAATCTGGAGTACGGCATGAAACGTGTCGGTCCGCATCACAAAGTTGCCACTGATCCGATTATTGATTTGCTAGGTATTCGCTCACTGCTTGATCGAAAGCCCGAAGGCTTGTCGGGTGGCGAGCGCCAAAGAGTCGCGATAGCGCGTGCGCTCGCGGTTGACCCCAAGCTGCTCCTGATGGATGAACCATTGGCTGCGCTGGACCTGAAACGCAAACAGGAAATACTTCCCTATCTGGATAGGCTACAGGCGACATTACAAATCCCGATACTTTATGTCACGCACTCCCCCGACGAGGTGGCACGCCTGGCTCACTTTGTGGTGGTCATGGAGGCAGGCCGCGTTGTTGGCAGCGGAGATCTCGCCGAGACCTTGTCGCGGCTAGATCTACCTGTGCGGCTTGGTGATGAGCCCGGCGTAGTGATTGAATCCCTGGTCGGTAGCGTTGAGCCCCAATGGCACTTGGCGCGCCTGGACTTTGATGGTGGCTCGGTCTGGATTCGTGATCCTGGAGTGTCGGTTGGCGAGCGCGCGCGACTTCGCATTCTTGCTAGCGATGTCAGCTTGGCACGGGAGCAACCGGGTAAAAGCAGTATTCAGAATGTATTGCAGGGGCAAATTGATGGAATCCGACTAGATGAGCAGCCTGGGCTCGCGCTGGTAAGGATCAGCATGGGAGGCACCGCCCTGCTCGCGCGGATCACGCAGCGCGCGGTAGCGGATTTAGCGCTGCAAGTAGGCGATACGGTGTGGGCGCAGGTAAAATCGGTAGCACTCGCACGTTAGTGATCGACAACAGATGCGCTTTACTCTATTGATTCGACTGGCCTTGTTAGTGGCGCTCAGCCTCACCGGCAGCTATGCGCATGCCAGTAAGCTGCTGTTCAATTGCCGCGGTTATATGCCGATCTACCTGGGTAGCTGGGTTCCGATTAACCCCGATCCAACGGAATTTGATCCGCTCGCGATTGAAATCGATGAGTCCACCAAGATGACCAGCTTTGTGCTGACCATGATCGGTCGCGTCAATTTTGCGACCAAGGTCAGCGAGGCCCATGTAAAAGGCGCGATCGCTTACAAAAAATTGATGATCGACGACATGATCGAATTCATCGACTTCCATCTGAATCGTGGTACCGGCGAGGTCAATATCACCGCGCTACAAAAATCGCCCCGAAAAGGCCGCATGCTGTACCGAGGTAAGTGCAATTTGTACAAGCCGCCGTTTTAACTTCTATCCCTTCTTCGACAGCAAGACGAAGTCGCCATTCGAGTTATTGGAAATGCGGCTGTATGGCTTCAACTACTTGCCTGTACGCCCAAAAATCGACGGCTTATTTGAAGAAACCTTCGATATGCTGGGTACTCCAAGTCACCACACCAACGCCGAAGAAATCTGCATCATGGGTCCAGATCGGACATCCAAGCGCTAGTGCGGCGGCCAAAACCGGCCAATCGTCCAAATCTCGTTTTTTCATTCGCTCTTTCGCAGTCTGCTCAAAGTTCTCCAGCCACTCGTACTCCAAAGTCTGGACATGCTGAGCTATTCCCTCTAGCAGCTGTACCGCCGGGGCAGGATCTACCTGCCGAGCATACAAAATTTCTGGCAAATATTTTCTTGCGTCGTCTAAACAAACATACGGTGTGAAAAAGCTGACGTGCTCTACATTTTGAAGTATCAGCTGCCTCACCCTCGGACCTAGAACAGCACGGATCAAAATATTTGCATCAAGAACGAGTACCTTGGTTCGCGATGTCATTATTTCGATGTGCGACGTTTGGCGTTAAATTCCGCGACGATCTCCTCCGAGCCGACACCCGAAGCTTGCAGTAACGCATCCAGTTTTTCTGCTACTGCCATCAGCGCCTTCACATCTCCCGACGCTCCTTTATCCCGACTGGGGATGAAGTAGCCAATCGTCTCGCCATGTCGAGTGATAGCCAAGGGTTGCCCAACCTCGAGAAGGTAGTGCGGTAGTTGGTTTCTGAATTCACGAATACCGACTTTGAGTGATTCCATAGCTGAGGCCTTATTTGTGTACACAACGGTACACTTTACCCAAAATCAGCGTTTTTAGCTAGCCACCTTAGCCGGATTCTTTCAATTTTTATGCGCTATGCAGTACGCCCATACCTCAACTGCCACAGCATGCAGCCGAGTCGGCATTGGGCCTACCGACCGGAGGTATGGATGAAGCACGAAATACTTGGATTGCGAATGCGTAGCAAATAAACGGCGCTACTGGAAACAAAAAATCCCGATATCGGATTGGTCCGATATCGGGATTAGACTGGCGTCCCCACGGGGATTCGAACCCCGGTACTCACCGTGAAAGGGTGATGTCCTAGGCCTCTAGACGATGGGGACAAAAATTTGCCCGAACTACATGGCCTGTTGCTGCACGCCGAAGTACCCGTAAACTCAGTGGTGGAGGTAAGCGGGATCGAACCGCTGACCTCTTGCATGCCATGCAAGCGCTCTCCCAGCTGAGCTATACCCCCGTGTGCTGCAGAACCGCGATTATAGCCAAATCTTTGAATGTCTGACAATCTGACCTTGAAACTATTTCAGATAGGGCGCCAACCGGTGAAGCACCACTTCCCGACCGAATAAGGCCAACACCGCATCGACCGAGGGGGTTTGCAGCTGCCCGGTCACCAGCAATCGTAACGGCATGGCGAGTTGTGGCATCTTCATCGCGTAATCGGTAATAACCTGCTTGATCAGTGCGGCAATCGCTTCCTTGGTCCAATCGATGCCCTGTGCGGCCGCGGCGAAACTGGTCAGGGCAGATCGAGCGGTATCCGTTAAATGCTGTTGCAGCAGTGTAGCGTCCGGCTTCGGTTCGCGATAAAACAGCATCATCGCATCGGCCAACTCATTCACTGTGTTGGCGCGATCCTTCAATAGCGCAATCACTTCCTCCAATGCCGGCGCATGTTCAAACTTGGCACCATCGCGCATCAGCTGCGGCATGACCAACGCTGCAAGTCGCGGGTTATCACTGTGCTTGATGTAGTGATTGTTCAACCAAGCCAACTTCTCGGGGTTGAATTGCGCTGGCGATTTCGTCAGATGATCAAGATCGAACCACGCACAAAACTGCGCCATGCTGAAAATCTCGTCGTCACCATGGCTCCACCCTAATCGTGCGAGATAATTCAGCATCGCCTCTGGCAGATAGCCTTGCGCCGGATACTCCATCACACTTACCGCGCCGTGGCGCTTGGATAATTTTTCTCCATCAGCACCGAGAATCATCGGCACGTGGCCATAAACCGGTAACTGCGCTCCCAAGGCCTTGAGGATATTGATTTGCCTTGGCGTGTTGTTCACATGATCATCGCCTCGAATCACATGCGTGATGCGCATATCCCAGTCATCGACCACTACGCAAAAATTGTACGTAGGCGTACCATCGGGACGCGCAATCACTAAATCATCCAGCTCGCGGTTTGAAATCGTGATGGTGCCCTTGACAGCGTCATCCCAACTCACATCGCCCTCGAGTGGATTACGGAATCGCACCACTGGCTTGACACCATCCGGTACCGCTGGCAGTACCTTGCCCGGTTCGGGTCGCCAGGTACCATCGTAGCGCGGCTTCTCGCCTGCGGCGCGCTGCCGATTACGCATCGCCTCAACCTCCTCCGGCGAGCAATAACAGTGATACGCGGCACCATCGACCAGCATTTGCGCGATCACCTCACGGTAGCGATCCATGCGCTGCATTTGGTAAAACGGGCCCTCATCATGCTTCAAACCCAGCCACTGCATGCCATCGATAATCGCCTGCACCGCCTCAGGCGTTGACCGCTCAAGGTCGGTATCTTCGATACGCAAGATGAAGGTGCCGCCAAAGCGTCGCGCATACGCCCACGCAAACAAGGCGGTGCGTGCGCCGCCGAGGTGTAAATAGCCGGTGGGACTCGGCGCAAAGCGGGTACGGACGGTCATGGAGCAGCTCGCAAGGCAAAAGCCGACATTCTATCCGCAGCAACGGCCATGCCCCGCGCTGATAGAATCGCGGTTTGCACTTTTTAAGACTGAAAGCAATGAGCATGACCGCCGCCAGTTCCGCGCCGCGCCAGTTGTTCGTCACAACGGCCCTGCCCTACGCGAACGGCCCATTCCACATCGGCCACATCATGGAGTACATCCAGGCGGATATCTGGGTGCGTTTCATGCGGCTGCGCGGGCATGAAGTTCATTTTGTTTGCGCCGATGACGCACACGGCGCGCCGATCATGATCGCGGCGGAGAAAGCGGGCGTCACGCCGCAGGATTTCGTGGCCAATATCGCATCAGGGCGCAAGGCCTACCTGGATGGCTTTCATATTTCATTCGATAACTGGCACAGCACTGATGGCCCGGAAAATCATTTTCTGTCCCAAGAAATCTATCGTCGCCTGCGTGCCAAGGGTCTTATCGCTACTCGAACTATCGATCAGTTTTACGATCCGGTAAAAAATATGTTTTTGCCGGATCGTTACATTAAAGGCGAATGCCCGAAGTGTGGCGCGCAAGATCAGTATGGTGATGCGTGTGAGGTATGTAGTGCGGTCTATGCGCCGACCGAGCTGAAGAAGCCTTACTCGACGCTAACCGGTGCGACGCCGGTCATGAAAAGCTCGGAGCATTATTTTTTCAAATTGTCAGACCCACAGTGCGTTGAGTTTCTACGCGCATGGGCACTTGATGCAGAACGCTTGCAGCCCGAAGTCGCCAATAAAGCGCGCGAGTGGCTTGAGGGCGATAGTGGCCTGGGTGATTGGGATATTTCGCGCGACGCGCCCTACTTCGGTATTGAAATACCTGACGCACCCGGCAAATATTTTTACGTCTGGCTGGATGCGCCGATCGGCTATCTCGCATCACTAAAAAACTATTTCGCTCGTACGGGTCGCGATTTCGATGCGTTTTTGGCTGACCCATCGACTGAGCAGTACCATTTCATCGGTAAGGATATTACCTACTTCCACACCTTATTCTGGCCAGCGATGCTGAAGTTCGCAGACTTCAAGGTGCCAAATAATGTGTTCGTACATGGCTTCATCACGGTCAGTGGTGAAAAAATGTCAAAGTCGCGTGGTACGGGTATTTCACCGCTGCGTTATCTCGACATTGGCATGAATCCGGAATGGTTGCGCTACTACATCGCTGCCAAGCTGAATGCACGGGTTGAAGATGTCGACTTTAATCCGGATGACTTTATCGCACGCGTTAATAGCGACCTGATCGGCAAGTACATCAATATCGCCAGTCGCGCTGCTGGGTTCATCACCAAAAAATTCGACGGCAAATTATCGATGGCTTGGGCAACCCAAGACGATCGCTTTTTGTCTCAGTTGCGTGGCGCTGCGGATGATATTGCCGCGCTCTACGAAGCGCGTGAGTATGGCAAGGCACTACGCTCGATCATGGAGCTTGCTGATCACGTCAATGCTTACGTTGATGCCAACAAGCCGTGGGAGCTTGCCAAAGACCCGGCCAATAACGCACGCACCCAGGAAGTATGCTCGCGACTACTGGAAGCTTTCCGCATTCTCACGCTATACCTCAAGCCGGTACTGCCAACGCTGGCCGAGCAGGTTGAGTCATTACTGAATATCGCGCCGCTGCAGTGGGGCGATGTATATAACGCCCTCCCCGATCAACATATCGTACAAGCCTACGCGCACCTGATGACACGCGTCGAACCAAAGATGCTGGATGATTTATTCGAGCCACCCGCCGCGCCCGCTGAGGAAAATGCTGCGATGGCGGTGGACACGGTTGGGGCGATAGAAGCAATCGATGCAGAGATCAAGATTGACGACTTCATGAAAATTGATCTGCGTATCGCACACATTGTCGACTGCGCGCACGTGGAAGGCTCCGATAAGTTACTTCGGCTCACGCTCGATGTTGGCGAGGGGCGGCTGCGCAATGTGTTCTCAGGCATCAAGTCGGCCTATCAGCCTGAGCAACTGAAAGGCAAACTGACCGTGATGGTTGCCAATCTGGCACCGCGCAAAATGAAATTCGGCATCTCGGAGGGTATGGTGCTTGCCGCCAGCGCCAAAGATGAGAAAGCGGAGCCCGGCCTGTATATTCTCGAGCCGTGGCCCGGCGCCAAGCCCGGAATGCGCATCCGCTGAGAGTAGAATACGGCTTCCTGACTGCCCCAATACCCGCCATGCCACTGTTCAATAAGCAAGCCGCCTACGTCTCTGAAGTTACTCGCTTCATCACCGAGCTGAAGCAGAGTCACCCCACACTCGAAGCCGAGCAACTGGCCGGCCGCGCTCGTCTTTGGGACAAGCAGAAAATCGATCTGGAAGAAATGCGCCGCTCGCAAGAATCACGGGTCAAGCAAAAGGCCTACGTCTACCAAAGCGAGTAAGGCCAACACGTGGAAACCAGTACCGAGATCAGCGATCAGCCGCAGGATGTCATTGACGGTGTCGCGTTTGCCAAGCTGTATGGCGAGCCACTGTTCAAACTGCCGAACGATCTTTATATTCCGCCCGACGCGCTCGAGGTATTTTTAGAGGCTTTCGAAGGGCCGCTCGATCTGCTGCTATACCTAATACGCAAACAGAATTTTAATATCCTTGATATTCCGCTGGCAGCGGTAACGCTGCAGTACCTTGAGTACATCGAGCAGATTCGTCAACGCAATCTTGAGCTAGCCGCTGATTATCTGCTGATGGCGGCCATGCTGATCGAGATTAAGTCGCGCATGCTACTTCCTGCCAAGAAGGTGGACGGTGAGCAGGAAGCACTCGACCCGCGCGCCGAGCTGGTGCGGCGGCTGCTTGAATATGAACAGATGAAGTTAGCCGCCTTTCAGCTCGATACCTTGCCACAAGTTGGGCGCGACTTCGTGCGCACCCAGGTCTATATTGATCAGACCGTCGTCACACGCTTTCCGGATGTCGAGATCGCCGATCTGCAAGCGGCATGGAGCGACTTGTTACGTCGCGCCAAACTGACTGAGAGACACACGATCACGCGTGAAGAGCTGTCGGTGCGTGAGCACATGACGCAGATTCTACGTAAGCTGCAAACCGCCAAATTTATCGAGTTTCAGGATTTATTTGAGACCTCGCGTGGTGTACCGGTTGTGGTGGTGAATTTTATTGCCCTGCTCGAGTTGGCGAAAGAAACCCTGATCGAGATCACACAGGCCGAGGCGTTTGCACCTATCTATGTGCGTCTTTCCTACTCGCCTAATTGATACGACATAGCGAACCCGGTAATCTAACTGGCCACTAGCCATCGTCAATGACCACTTGGTACTCACGATTCTGCACTCACCCATCAGCAATCACCTTATAGATTCACGATGAAAATCATTTCGTCGATCGCAGAATTGCATGACCAGCTGCGGGGGCAATTACGTACCGCCTTTGTACCCACCATGGGTAATCTGCACGATGGCCATTTATCGCTGATGCGTCTGGCGCGCAAGCACGGCGACCCGGTGGTCGCTTCAATATTCGTTAACCGCTTGCAGTTCGGTCCCAACGAAGATTTTGATAAATATCCGCGCACATTTGCGGCAGATGTTGAAAAACTCGAAAAAGAGGGTGTGTATGTGCTGTTCGCGCCCACTGAAAAAGATATCTACCCTGAACCACAAGAATTTCGTATTCAGCCGCCAGATGATCTAGGGAATATTCTGGAAGGGCATTTCAGGCCAGGTTTTTTCACTGGCGTGACAACGATCGTCATGAAGCTGTTCTCGTGTGTGCAGCCGCGGGTTGCGATTTTTGGCAAGAAAGATTACCAGCAGCTGATGGTGATTCGAAATATGGCGCGGCAATTCGCCTTACCCACTGAGATTATCGCTGCTGAAACCTATCGTGCCGAGGATGGTCTGGCGCTGTCGTCACGTAACGGCTATTTGTCAGAGAGTGAGCGCGCAGAGGCGCCTACCCTTTTTCGTGAACTGAATCGCGTCGCTGATGCGCTTCGAAGCGGCAACCTGGATGTATCGTTGCTTGAAAAAAGCGCCATTGACCACCTAGCCCGACGTGGATGGCAGCCCGATTACATCGCCATCAGAAAACGTAGCGACCTGCAGCCACCAACCGCTGGCGATATTGCAACGCGTGAGCCACTCGTCGTGCTGGCCGCAGCCAAACTCGGCTCTACACGATTGATCGATAATCTTGAGGTATAACCTCAAGGTATGACGCCGCAGCTATCGCTTGCCAGTGTAGTCGTACTTGTAATAACCGTATTCACGGCCAGCACGCCTGCGCAGGTTCATGCGCAAATCTCGGTGGTCGATGACACCGGCAATACCATAAGCATTGCCTCTCCTGCGACACGTATTGTGAGTCTTGCCCCTCACGCCACCGAGTTGGTATTTGCCGCTGGTGGTGGCGCAAAATTGGTGGGCGTATCAGCGTACAGTGATTTTCCTGCAGAAGCCAAATACCTACCATCGGTTGGCGGTAGCGGTCAGCTGGATATAGAGGCGATTGCCAGCCTCAAGCCGGATCTGATTATTGCCTGGGCAAGCGGCAATCATCCGCGGCAGCTTGCGCGCCTTCGGCGACTCGGCCTGACTGTATTTGAAAGCGAGCCTCGCAGCCTTGACATGATCGCCAGCACTATGGAGCGATTAGGTACGCTGGTTGGAAGCAATCAAGGACACTTGCAAGCGGCAAGTTTTCGTAGAGATTTATATGCCCTGCAACAGCGCTATGCTGATAAATCGCCGGTCACCGTGTTTTATCAGATATGGTCGACGCCACTCATGACGCTGAATGACACCCATGTGATCTCACAGGCTATCAAGCTCTGCGGTGGTGTGAATAGTTTCGGGCAGCTAAAGCCGCTTGTACCTACCGTCAGCCGCGAGGCGGTCGTTATGGCGAACCCGGATATGCTGATCAGTAGTGATGAAAACGCCGAGATGCCGACGCACTGGCAGCGGTACAAGCACATCAAGTTTGTCAAAAATGCTGACTTTTATCGTATTGATGGTAGCGTCATGAACCGCGCAGGGCCCCGCATAGTTGGGGCGACCGCCACACTATGTGAAAAAATCGATCAGGTCCGCGCTAAGAAATCAGGGCTGAAATAAGAAATCAGGGGCAGGGTTAAAAACTAGACGAGAAAACTTATGCAAAGCGCGATCACAGAAAAAATGAAACAAGCCGTGGCAGGTACTTTGTCTGAGCACCTGGGTTTTGAGCTGATCTCGACCGACAATGGGCGCATTACTGCGGCATTCGAGGTGCAGCGGCATCACTTGGCACCGAATGGATATTTGCACGCGGCTTCCATCATCATGCTGGCAGATAGTTGCTGTGGCGTTGGTTGCATGCTGCATCTGCCAGAAGGCGCGCAGAGTTTTACCACCATCGAGATCAAAAGTAATCATCTTGGTACCGCACGCGATGGCAGAGTCGAGTGCGAGGCGATACCGGTACATAAAGGGCGTCAAACCCAGGTGTGGGATGCAACGGTTACAGCTGCCGGTAAAACCATCGCGCTGTTTCGTTGCACTCAAATGATTTTATGGCCGAAGGCCTGAGCCTCAAACCGCTGCCATTACCTCAGGCAGGTGATCAAATTCGCACCCAAATACGCGACTTAATCGTTGCGCATTCAGCATTTCTGATACCGGACCTGCATCGTAAAATCCCTCGCCCAATAACAGACAGTGCGTCGCAAATCGTGCCGCAAGATGAATATCGTGACAAGAGGCGATCACCGCATGATCAGCCGATCGCTGCCGTATCAGGCGCATGACCAAGAGCTGCTGCGCCATATCTTGATGCGATGTAGGTTCATCAAGCAGCATTAGTAAGGGGTTCTGTGCCAGTAGCGCGGCGAGTGCGACGCGCTGCCGCTCGCCGCCGGATAGCTGCGTGATATCGTCATCAATGCGATTAAGCATATCGACCTGTGCCAGTGCGTCGGAAACCAATATCTGCACTTCATCCTCACAAACCGATGCGCTGAAACGCCACGGTGTTCGGGCGATCGCGACAGCATCGCCAACCGAGCAGCTAAAGCGGTCATTGATATGCTGCGGCATCAGACCACGCACTTGGGCTAATTCAGTCAGCGATAGTGTATCGATTGGCCTGCCCATGATTCGAATCTCGCCACAATCGATGGCTTGTAATCCTGAAAGCGCGTGCAGCAGAGTACTCTTGCCAGCACCGTTACGGCCAAGCACACACCACATCTCACCGGCCTGTACCTGCCAATTCAAGCGAGTGATCAGGCGCCTTTTACCAAGCGACAGGCTGAGATTACTTACCTCGAGCGCCAGCATCACGCCCTCCTCGACAAAATCAACAGAAAGACGGGTACGCCTAACAAGGCGGTCAGTACACCGACCGGTAATTGCACTGGCGCCGCGATGGTGCGCGCCAATAGATCAGCCAGTACCAAGGTCGCTGCACCGAGCAGCATCGAGGCAGGTAACAGCCGACGTTGGTCGTTACCCAGCACCATACGACACACATGGGGCACGACTAACCCAATAAAACCGATTGCACCGGCAGCAGATACGGCTAACGCTGTCGCAAGGGAGGCTATCAACAGCACCTGCAAGCGAAGACCTGGCACTGAGATGCCGAGTAAATAGGCGGTTGCCTCGCCATGCACCAATACATTGAGTTTTGGTGCTTGCAGCAGCGACCAGCCAGCTGCGATCAGTAGCGCTAGCCAAATCCAGCTACCAACGCCTTCCACATCCAGATCACCCATCAACCAGAACAGCGCACCCCGCAGCGCAGTATCCGGCGCGAGCACGAGTAGCAAACTGCTTATCGCCCCCAAGCCTGCTGCAAGCATGACCCCGGTCAGGATCAGACTTATTCCAGGCGTCTCACTCAGCGTCGGCGGCGCCAAAAGCCGACGTCGTGTCAGCAAAAACAGAAGCGCTGTAGACAGTAGCGCGCCGACTATCGCCCCTAATTGCATACCTGCCGCAACAAAGCCAAACATGGGCACGACCGTCATGAGCAACGCACCCACCGCAGCGCCACTCGAGATACCCAAGGTGTAAGGATCTGCAAGCGGATTTCTAAGCAGCAGTTGAAGTAATGCACCCGACAAAGATAACAATGCGCCAACCACACATGCCATTGCAACCCTTGACCACCGCAACTGCCAAAGGTCATCATGACTGACGATATCAATGGCACAACCTGATGAGCCGCATACCAGACCGACCGACACACTCACGAGCAGTACCACACCCATCGGCAATAGCGTTGATCCAATAGCTCGAACGCTGCGTGCGCCGGGTGTGCCAGCACGCGCAGACTTCGACAAGGGCATACTATGAGTTGGCATCTATATTAATGACTATTGATGACCTTATTGCTGCCAGCGCGCCCCGATGAAGAAACTTCTTGGTAGCTGGTTATAGCCATATACGCTCTGGTAGTTTTCATTGAAGACATTATCGAGCCTGGCAAGTAGTGACCAGTCATTCGATAGCTTGTAGCTGGCGCCCATTGATGCCACTAAATACGTGCCTAAGCGATTCGCCCCATCAAAGCGCTGACCAGAGTAAGACGCTGCCAGATTGATCACCCACGGGCCGTCGCTACGGGTGGCTGAAATACTTGCCAACTCTCTGGCGCGTCGGTTGAGTAGTTGACCAGAATCTACGTCGCGCGGGTCTTGCAGCGTGAGACTTGGCCGAATCGCCCAATCGCTCAGCATCGTCTGGCCACTGATCTCGATGCCCTGATTACGCGCCGAGCTGACATTGGTGAACCCATTCGGATTGCGCCACTCGATCTGGTCGCGGATTCTTGCATCGAACCATGTCAAGCGCAGCTCGACATCGGGCAACGTTAACTGCGCACCGACATCCCAGGAACGTGAGTACTCGGGACGCAGACTCGGATTGCCGTACTGACCGTAGAGATAGCCAAGCGGTGGCGCCATGAACCCCGTCGAAGCGCTTGCGATCAGCTTGAGTTGTTCATTGATGCGGTAGCCGTACCCCAGTAATCCGGTATTCGCTGCCACATTGCCCTGAATGTCATCATGGCGGGCATTCAACTGAACACTGTGGCCATTATTGTCAGCATACTCAAGCCCGCCTTGGGTGCTCCAGGCATTGCGCGAAAAATCAGATACGCCACCAAAGCCATCGTTTCCAAACAACGATTGGCGCTGATAGCTAAGCCCCGCTGTCGCACGCAAGCTCTCGTGCAGGGTAATGCGATGCAACCAGTCAAGCAGACGAGTTTGCGTTTTGTAGGCATTCTCAAATGGATACGCAGACTGGAAACGATTCGAATTTTTATCGACTGCTTCCGACATATTCAGCTGCGAGGTCCAGCGGTCGGTTAAACGATTATGTGAAAATACCGAGACCGTGCTGACATTGGTTTTACCGGTATGTTTATCAGTAGATTGATCAAATGAAGTACCGCCATCAAAATCGAACCGACCCTGGCTTTGCGAGAAGCGAATGCCGAGCTCCTGGTCAACCGACCAGACTTTTGACAGCGATCCGCTGGCACTTGTATTCCGGTAGCCATCAGCGTCCGGGTTGCCATTGACAAGCTGCCGCGGGTTGATCGCGGAAAATCCGTCGGTACCCAACGCTGATGCCGAGATAGCATAGCGAACACCGTCTACCGTGCCGCGAACCGAGGCAGCCGTACTGTAGCTCATGCGCGAGCCGAATTCAGCCGATACACTGCTCTGAAATTTTTCAGTCGGCTTGCGCGTAAAAATCTGAATAACGCCGCCCACTGCGCCCGAACCATAAATACTCGATACATTCCCGCGCACAATTTCGATCCGGTCTATCTCGGCCAGCATCAAGTGCTCGATACTGACCGTACCGGTAGCATCCTGCTTGGTAATAGGTACACCGTCGACCAAGACCAGCGTTTGCCGCGTTGCTGCGCCTCGCATGAAAAAACCAGTGGCACTACCAATGCCGCCGGTTTGGGTAATTTGTATGCCTGCCTCTGCGCGCAGCAGGGAAGGAAGATCTTGCTGCTGGCTCTGTCGGATTCTATCCGCAGTAATTACCGTGGTGTGCAGCAGGGTATCGGTTTGTAGCTGCTCGGTGCGAGAGGAGGTAACGACAACTTCCGGCAGTTGCGTACTGGCGTGCGCCACGGGCAGTAACAGCAAGCAGGTGGCAAACGAAGGGCTGAGCACACGCGAGCGCCCTTGCCTCGGCAAACAGGAGATGGCTTTCATAGTCGACGAATGAAGAGTCGTCTCGCCAGCTTCCCCGCAAGCAAGACCGAACAGGAGCGCGACCGATGTCAGCACATCGAAATTCGATGAACAACGAACCACCCCGTCCGCCGCTCCCACCTGTGTTGGCCGGTATCCGGGCTAACAAGCGAATCGATTCAACCTTCCCATGCGTACGGCACAGTGGCGATTTGAACCAACTGCATGACTATGGTCATGCGCTTGCTTACCGTTGCGGGGGCAGCACACGTTGGCTACTCCTATCAGCAGGAGTGGGCTCCGTGTTTCCCGTTTAACTGCCTGTCAGAACCGACAGGCGAGCACCAAAACGGGTTTAGTGTAGATTAGTGTATTGCGTTCGGTCAACAACAGTTACGTTGCAGACGGAATGCGCTGCTGCGAGCCAAGACCATATCCATACCGAGGAGATACTCATGTCCAATAAAAATGACAACAGCATCGGCACCAAGCTAGGCTCGCCCGCCTATTACGCTGAACAGCTGAATGCACGCGCAGCGGTTCCGGAGCATACCGACATTATCCAACGCTGGCAGCGAGAGTCCGCCAAGGTGAGAAGCGCAGAGGCTGGCTTACTGGATCTTGCCTTTGGCGGTGCCCCGATGGAGCAGCTCGATTTCTTCCCGGCTGCGCAGCCGAACGCCCCGCTACTGGTATTCATTCATGGCGGCTATTGGCGCTCGCTCGACAAGTCTGATTTCACGTTCATTGTGCCCGGCTATCGCAAAGCGGGCTTTAATGTCGCACTGACCAACTACACCTTGGCGCCACATGCTTCGATGGAGGAAATCACGCGCCAACAACTGCGCGCATTGGCTTGGCTTTACAGACGCGCCGCACGGCTGGATTTTGACCGCGACCGTATTATGATCGCCGGTCATTCAGCGGGCGGTCATTTGGCTGCCATGATGATGGCTGCCCATTGGAAAGTATTTGGTCAGGATTTGCCGACCGATTTGATCAAGGCGGGTGTATTAATGTCAGGGCTGTACGACCTTGAACCCGTACGTCACGCGGAATTCATTAATGTCGATCTGAAATTGGATCAAGCTAGCGCATTACGCCTGTCGCCGGCGTGGATGCCACAGCCTAATGCCGCGCCCTTTATTACCGCCGTCGGCGATTTGGAATCCGATGAATTCAAGCGGCAAACAGCACTGATTGGCGCCCGCTGGCAGCGTGGATTTCAGCGCGAAATTCCGCTGCATCAGGAGAACCATTTCTCGATATGCGATTGCTTTGGCGATGAATCCCACGAGCTATTCAAGGCAAGCTGCGAGCTGCTATCTGCCCTCTGAGTCTCGGCAAAATGCAGGGCTGGTCGAGATGGAAGTTACTTACTTCCTCTTGAGCAGGCCCTGCTGCGTATTCATGAACTCAGTAGCCAGCCAAATCTCGCGCAGCAGATAAATAAAGCTCCCGGTCAATGCCATCATTGCCAGCACAAACATGCCGGCAATGACTGACGCCAAACGTAAATTCAGCGCGTCGGCAATAAATAATCCGGCGACTACCACACAGATCAATAATGCGCAGCAGGTAGATAGCAAAATCGCTCGGTTTATCTTTTTTGCGCGCCGAAATAAAATCGCCAATTCATCCCGGTACAGCGCATTTTTTTCGGGCACGATGTGCTGCTCAGTCTCGAGGCGCTCCTCAAGGTAGCGGCTGCGATCAATGATACGAGCCAAACGGTTCGTGAGTACCAGCATATTGGTACCAACGCCAGTTAACAAAAACACCGGCGCGATTGCGAGCTGAATAATGTGACCGATTTCGTCCGCTTGCATCGTCGCTACCCAGAATAAAAAATCATTATAACGGCCAAAAATCTTGGCGAATTTCAAAGCCGAAATTCGACATAGCGACTGCCTTTTAAATCCACCGGTCGACTTTGCGGCAATCAGAGCAGCGCGGAGTCTATCAGCTGCATTAATGCATTCACCTGAATTGTTGTTGATGCGAATCGAAAGTGTTTCCTGCCGGAATTCAATTTTTTATTCGCAAGCAACCATTCGCGCGCGCATCGTCAATTTTGATCCAAATCAGCTTGGTTAGTTTGTGGAAACCTGATAAATTCCCCAAAAATGTTGCAAATTTGTTACTAAAGGATATCCCCATGCCAACCTGCTACGCGGCACGTTCAGCCAATACCCTTACCGAACACAGTTCAGCGTGCGACTCGCACGGTTCGTGTGTCAAGAACGAACGGAGCCAGAAAGAATGATTCGGGTCGTTCTTGGTGATGACCATGCGCTGATGCGCGAAGGTCTTAAGTACATCTTACGTAAAGCAAACGATATCGAGGTGGTGGCAGAGGCGACCGACGGCTTTGAGGTATTGGCACTTGTCAGGCGGGGTGGCTTCGATGTTTTACTGATGGATTTATCGATGCCGGGTCGCAGCGGTATGGACCTGATCAAACAAATCAAGGAGGAAGCACCCAATATCGCAATTCTCGTGCTCACCATGCACGACGAAGATCAGTATGCAGCGCGTGCTATCCGGCTCGGTGCGCATGGATACATAACCAAGGAAAGCGCTGGCACTGATTTGCTGGTCGCCATCCGCAAGGTTCATGCAGGAAGACCCTATATCAGCATGGAAGTGGCGGAGCAACTTGCCATGGATGCCATGCCTAACCGGCAAGACCTTCCCCATAAATCGCTCACTAATCGAGAGTTCGAGGTTTTTAATATGCTGGTGAGCGGTAAGTCGGTCACTGACATTGCCGAGTCACTGCATTTATCAGTAAAAACAATCAGTACGCATAAAGCGCATATCTTGCACAAATTAGGAACCCCGTCACTGGCCGAGTTAGTGCAATACGCAGTAGCGCAAGGGCTATTGGAAAAATTCAAGCCTTGAGCGCCATCAAGATGAAAGTAGCGTCTGGTACCACATGATGAAGCCAATAAACAAGAATGATGTAACGCCCGCACCGGGATGAACGCTTAGGAATGACCTGAGAGATTTTCGGTTCGGGCGCTTGCTGTATTCAGTCTGCCCCGATAGCGCAAGAAAAATAAGCATCTGATACTGCCTGACCCTAACAACAACACATGAAATAAAAGCTCAGAAATAAAAATCAGCATTAACGAATGAACTCATTGGCTCAAACAAAAAAGGAGATGAGCATGACACTTCTTCAGCACTCTGATTTATCTTCAGGCACGAATCAACTTAACGAGATCGGTACCGGCTCGGAATCCGGCTGGCTCAGACAAGGCAAACTTTGGTCCAATCTGACCGAGATCTGTGAATTGCTTCGTATACCGCCGGTGTCCAATTACGATGAGGAAGAATTTCTATTTCAGCATGTCCAGTTCAAAACAGGTCAGCGCATACACACCATAGGCCAGGCATTTGATACGCTATTTATCGTTCACTCAGGTTTTCTTAAAACTGTGCTGATCGATGAATTTGGCAATGAGCAAGTGCTGAGCTTTCCCATGAAGGGGGATATGTTCGGTGTGGATGGCATTCATACCAAGCGCTATATGTCCGAAGCGGTTGCCTTGTCGAATTGCGACCTGATTCTGATCCCCTTCAAGAAGTTCACACAAATCGGTCGTAGCCATATCGAGTTCGAGCACTCGGTCTACACCGTCATGAGCCGAGAGCTGGTCAGGGAGCAGGCCATGGTCAGCATGCTGGGTGCATTATCAGCCGAGGCGAGAGTCGCACGCTTTCTGGTGTCGCTATCTGAACGATTTGCCGAAATGGGCTACTCCAGCAAGCTGTTCAATTTACGCATGACCCGGCATGAGATCGGTAGCTACCTCGGGCTCACCCTCGAAACCGTCAGCCGCACCTTGTCTGCTTTCAACGAGATCGGTTTGATCAGCGTCGATCAACGCTCCATCGGGATCAAGGATATCGATGCCCTGCGGACTTTGCGGCGCCTTCCTCCTTCAAGTGTGCGTGCCAAGGCTGCAATTCGCCGTAGCAAGCTGGCGGGAAGTGCTGCAGCGAGCGCGTAACCCGTCGCTTTCTTGAGCCGGGATCATGCTCCCGGCTCTGCCTGCTCATCTCAACAATGTAGTACGCGCGCATCGCGCATACACCGCCGCCAGCCTTCAGCAAGATTAGCTACCAAGCAAAGAAAAAATTTGTGCGCAATCAGCTCGGGTTGCGCAGGTATAATATTGCTCTGGACGCGTCAGTTGACACTGGCATCAACGCAAGTCTTGCTAAATCGCAGACTTGAGAACGGCTAATTGTTTTATTGGCCGTTGACGATGCCACCATCCGGGACAGTATGTCGAAAAACCAAACCAGGAAGCCCCTGGAGATCAAAATTTCTACCGTGGTTGCTGTTGCCGCATTGATCGGCGACACCGATCTGGATAAATTGTCTTCTGCGCTAGCAGAGGTCACCGGCGGCACCCCAGATTACTTTGAAGACGAGTTCACCGTCATTGACCTTGGTAATCTGCAAGCCCCTCCCTCGCCCGATAGCATCGCCTGGTCAGCGCTGATCGCACTGTTCCGATCCCACCGGCTTAACCCGGTTGCGGTGCGCAATGCTCCCGAGGCACTCGAGCAAGAAATCCGGGCGCATGGGCTATCGATTGACGGCATGGATCAATCTCGTACTTTCGAACTTACGCCGCCTCCGTCACCGCCACCGTCCGAACCAGCGCCAGCGCCAGCGATAGCGCCGGTGCTTGACACTCCTCGCACACCCTCGGTCGACACCACCGCATCGCCCGCACCCGTTGCAACCAAAGTTATTGATATGCCTGTGCGCAGTGGTCAGCGCGTCTACGCGCGCGGAGGTGATCTGGTCATTCTGGCTACCGTCAACCCTGGCGCCGAAGTCATCGCCGATGGCAGCATTCATGTCTACGCGCCGCTGCGGGGCCGGGCGTTAGCGGGCGCCGCTGGCGCCTCTGACGCTCGCATCATCGGCACCTGCATGGAAGCGGAATTAGTCTCGATCGCCGGCGTGTACCGCACCTTCGACGATGGCTGGCCGAAAGAACTGAAAGGCAAACCAGTGCAAGTCCTGCTACAAGAAGACCGGCTCGATTTACGCCCCATGGCGCTGAAATAGCTAATTTTTTATTGAGTGAACTGACGAACTCAGACAAGGAGTTGTTCGTGACAAAAATTATTGTCGTTACCTCTGGCAAAGGCGGCGTGGGGAAAACCACCTCTAGCGCCAGCTTTGCTTCTGGTCTGGCGCTACGCGGCAAAAAAACTGCAGTGATCGACTTTGACGTTGGCTTACGCAATCTTGACCTGATTATGGGCTGCGAGCGTCGCGTGGTGTATGACATGATCAATGTCATCAACCGCGAGGCTACGCTGACACAGGCGCTGATCAAAGACAAGCACTGTGACAACCTGTTCGTGCTCCCTGCCTCGCAAACGCGCGACAAAGATGCCCTCACCGAAGAAGGTGTCGAGCGAATTCTGGAAGAGATGAAAAACTCCGGCTTCGAGTACATCGTATGCGATTCGCCTGCGGGTATTGAGCGCGGCGCAGTAATGGCACTCACGTTCGCTGATGAGGCCATCATTGTTACCAACCCCGAAGTCTCATCCGTACGCGACTCCGACCGTATTCTGGGCATTATTCAAGCGAAATCGCGCCGTGCGCAAACGGGCGTCGAGCCGGTGAAAGAGCATTTGCTCATCACCCGCTATTCGCCGAAGCGGGTCGAGGCTGGCGAGATGTTGTCGTATGAGGATGTACAGGAAATCTTGCGTATTCCACTGCTCGGCATCATTCCGGAATCCGAGGTGGTGCTGCATGCCTCCAACCAAGGCACACCGGTAGTACATCTTGCTGATAGTGATGTCGCCGAGGCTTATAAAGATCTGGTTGCTCGCTTCCTGGGCGAAGAGCGCCCGCTACGATTCGCAGAGTACGAGAAGCCCGGCTTGCTATCGCGCATTTTCGGAGGCAAGTGAGATGGATATTTTCTCATTCCTGTTCAATAACAAGAAAGCGTCTGCAGATACCGCCAAAGAACGCTTACAGATCATCATCGCGCGTGAGCGGCATATTCTCAACGGTCCGGACTTCATGCCTGCGCTGCACCGTGAGTTGATTGAAGTTATCTCGAAATATGTTCGCGTCAATCCGGAAGACATCAAAATCTCTCTGGATAAAAAAGGTAACCTCGAAGTGCTCGATGTGAACGTTGTACTTCCGGATGGCGGCTGAGCAGCGTTCGATATTGCTCCATGGCGTCGACTTCACCTCGGCGCCACGTCCGAAAAAAGGCATCACGATCGCCTCGGGCTATCTGCAAAATGATAGCTTCGTCCTTGAATCGCTCTCAACGCTGCATGAATTTTCCAGCTTCATAGCCTGGTTACAGCAGCCGGGGCCGTGGCTGGGCGGATTCGACTTTCCATTCTCTTTTCCGCGCGAACTGATCGAGCTGCTCGGCTGGCCCGGCGAGTGGGCGGCACTCATTCAGCATGTGCGGCAATTACCGCGCGCAGAACTACGGCTGTGCTTCAAAGAGATATGCGATGCGCGTCCGGCCGGTTCGAAATTCATCCATCGCGATTGCGATCTACCCGCAAAATCATCCTCACCCATGAAATGGGTCAACCCTCCGGTAGCGTACATGCTGCATGCCGGCGCGCCACTGCTGCTGGATGCAGGTGTCGAGATACCGTTCATGCACGCAGGCGACCCATCACGCATTGCGCTCGAGGCCTACCCTGGCCTGGTCGCACGTGCGATCACCAAGGCTTCTTACAAGAGCGATACACCGCAGCAGCAAACACCTGAGCGGCAAGCGGCTCGGCGTACGATTGTGCGTGCACTTGAGCGTGGCGACTACCCGCAACACATCCGGCTGGACGCTGGACGTTTCAAGCGACAGCTCATCGATGACGGCAGTGGCGATCTGCTGGATGCAGTACTGTGCGGCATGATGGCCGCATGGGCATGGCAGCGGCGCGACCATGACTTTGGCCTGCCGCCGCATGACCCGCTCGAAGGCTGGATACTCGGCGCCTAGCGAGGCGCCACCGTCATCACGATTGGCGCGAGGTGGCCCACCATGTCAGCAAGCCAACAGCGACCGCACCCGCGAGCCAGCCGGCGGCTTTGGCCGACGTCGGCAATGCGGAATCGGGCAAAGGCTCGGCGCCAGTTTCCGCCGCGTGCTGATGGCTGATTTCCTGCTTGCGTACCGCAAGAAATCGATTCGCCTCGGCCTGTAGACCTGCAAGTCGATTACGCGCATCACGAATGCGGCTATCGATCAGTTTTTGCGTGCGTGAGCGGTAGTGCGCGATCTTGTCTTTAAGTAGCGCGCGGCGTTGTCTGCCTACCGATGGATCAGAGATATACATCGCCACCGCACCGAGTGCGACGCCGCCCAGCCATTTAATCCAAGTTGTATCTATGCTCTGGGTCCGATACTCCACGTTGTGCTCCTTTCAGATGGGTCAAGTTGATGCCTTATGGCTTACCGATGATTGCGCCGATAGTCGCTGCACCTGTGACAACAAGCTGATCACTTCGTTATCGCCAAGTTGCGGAAAATTGCGGTACCACTGTCCGACCGCATCAAACAGCGGTGGGCAAAGTAAATACCGCACCTGCTGCACCAACGGCGTAATACGCTCCAGCGCTTCACGAGACAGTACCGGCACCGCCACCGTGATGGCACCTGCCTTGGCTGCACGCAGCGCAGCGATCGCCGCTTGCATGCTGCGCCCGGTTGCCATGCCATCGTCACACACAATCAACGGGCGCTGCTTCAGACGTGATAACGGCACGCTTGGACCATACCGATGCTCACGCTCGGCCAGCACGCGTCGCTCCGTCAAAGTCACCTGATCGATCGCTTCAGCCGGCAGCTTCAGTTCACTGACGACTTGCTGATCAACCACGCAAATGCCACCACTGGCGATAGCGCCCATGGCGAACTCGGGGAAGTGCGGTACCCCGAGCTTTCTGACCAGTAGCGGCTCCAGAGGCAGACCAAAACGCCTGGCCACTGCAACGCCTACCGGAATGCCGCCACGGGGCAGGGCCAGTATTACGGTATCTCGGTGCGGTGGGTGCTGCGCGAGCAGGGCAGCCAAGCGCTCGCCTGCGTCATGACGATCAGCAAAGTAATGAGGAGTGGTGTCCGCTCGCATCGCGGTTTGACCCGGCGAACGCCCTAAAAGATCAATATTTCCTTCGAGTAAAATCTAGTTCCAGATGGTCGATATACGCCCGGAACTTCGGATGTCCTTGCACTTCGAATCCGCACCCTTCGCTGATCGAAACTGCAATGAAAAAATTACTCGGAGTATTACTCTGCCTCAGCCTGCTTGTACCGGCGCACGCTCAGCCGCCAAGTTGCGATCGGCATTTTTTCCAAAAAACTGCGCCGGAAATCACCCGCAAGTCGCTACAAAGCAATACGGTAGCGCTCTGCTTCGAGGCATTTGCAGTACTACACTCAGGTGTTTCAAGAACACCGCTGTGGTCGGCGGAGTACTTGACAAGAGACAGCCTGAAAGCCGCGCGTGATATTCCACGAGCTGACAGTTTTCATGCAGAACCCGCGCTGCCACCGGGACAAGGTGCCGAATTAGCCGACTACGTGCGCTCTGGTTTTGATCGCGGTCATATGGCGCCAGCTGCCGATATGCCAACAACGCAGGCGCAGCATGAGAGCTTTTCGCTGGCTAACGTGGTGCCGCAAAATCGCAAGAACAATCAGATTCTTTGGTCGGCTATCGAAGGGGCGACGCGACATCTGACGAATCTGCGTGGCGAGCTCTATGTGATTACCGGCCCGGTGTTCGAAGGCGAGAAGCTTGACCGCATTAACGGCCGCGTCTTGGTACCCACCCATGTCTTCAAGGCGGTACTCGACCCTGCTACATTGGAGGCGGCGGCATGGCTCGCACCCAATAATGATAGTGGCGAATACCAAGTCACGAGTATTGATAGCCTGGAGCGGCGTATCGGGTTTAAGCTGTTTCCCAAACTGCCCGAGTCAGCCAAACAGCGTGCTATGGAATTACCCGAGCCGCGTATCCGTCATAGAAAATAATGCTGCGGAGTTTGTGATGAGTAAAACACTACAACCTTTCGAGAATGAATCAGCATCACTCACGATTGACGCGCTGACCATTGAAAACCGTATTGATCAAATCGAGATGTATGGGTCACTCGCCATTACCCGCGACAAAATCGGGCTCGGCTACGCGCTGCAGCTGAAGCAGATTCTGGATACCGCCGTCAGCACGCTACAAAACGACCCTGCACTGCCCGAGCAAATTTCCTTCAAGCCGAGTGATCAGATCGATAATCCATTCAAATAACGAGGCAAATCTGGTCTCTTGAATATGCTGGTCTTTTGATTTTTCTGGACTCTTGATTTTGCTGGACTCTGCCATTCGCCGGAGTCACAAGGTGAAATAATCAACGATGTCTCGAATCTACCGCCGTGGTTTTGAAGGCCTAAAACCTTCGCCGGAGCGATAAACTGAAATAACGCCTACTTTCTCAGACACTGGCATACTTGCGCCCTTGATTCGCCCGCCCCCACCCATGCAAGCTACGCCAACCCATCTGCGAGCCTACCCGCGCTTTCGCCCCGAGCTGAAGCCAGCGCCATTCTTGCCCATGTCGCGGCGTGAGATGGCGCAACTCGGCTGGGACGCGTGCGACATCATCCTTATTACGGGTGACGCTTATATTGACCATCCCAGCTTCGGCATGGCGCTGGTTGGACGTTTGCTGGAGGCACAAGGGTTCAGAGTGGGCATCATCAGCCAGCCCGATTGGCAATCGGCAGAGCCGTTCCGTGCACTCGGTGGGCCGAATCTGTATGTCGGGGTCACCGCCGGCAATATGGATTCAATGATTAATCGCTACACCGCGGATCGCAAGCCACGCTCGGAAGACGCATACACACCGAACGGTGCCCCGAACAAACGTCCTGATCGAACGCTCACGGTGTACGCGCATCGTGCACGTGAAGCTTTCCCGGGTGTGCCGATCGTGATTGGTAGTATCGAGGCCAGCTTGCGGCGTATTGCGCACTTTGATTATTGGTCAGACACGGTTCGGCGCTCGGTATTACTCGATTCAAAAGCCGATATTCTTTTATTTGGCAATGCCGAGCGTGCATTACTTGAACTATCACACCGCTTAGCTAACGGCGAATCAGTAAAAACAATCCGTGATCTGCGTGGTACTGCCTTTGTCGTGCCGAGTGGCTGGAAACCCGCAGATGATTGGCGCGAAGTTGACTCGACCCGAGTAGACACCCCCGGCAAGGTGGAGCCGCATCCTGATCCTTATGAAATGAAAGAGAAGGAACCACAGGTATGCGGCACATCATCAGAGGCATCGCCGCAAGCACCGCAGCCGATTCGCATCATCAGCCGCGAAGAACGGTTGGCACAGCAAGCAGAGGTTCGTGCGCGCAGTGTGGTCCGGCTACCTTCGTTCGAGACGGTGAAACAAGATGAAGTGGCTTATGCGCATGCCTCACGGGTATTTCATTTGGAGTCCAACCCCGGTAATGCACGCGCTTTAGTGCAAGCACATGGTGATCGCGATGTCTGGCTGAACCCACCACCTATTCCGCTGGCCATGGAAGAGATGGATCATGTGTACGACCTTCCCTATGCACGCGCACCCCATCCGGCGTATGGAGACGCAAAAATACCTGCATGGGACATGATCCGCTTCTCCGTCAATATCATGCGCGGCTGCTTTGGTGGGTGCACTTTCTGCTCCATCACCGAGCATGAAGGCCGGATTATTCAAAGCCGATCCGAGCCCTCTATTTTGCGTGAGATTGAACTGATTCGCGATAAAACCAAAGGCTTCACCGGTACTATCTCTGACCTCGGTGGCCCGACGGCGAATATGTACCGCCTCGGCTGTAAAGACCCCAGCATCGAGCAAAGCTGTCGACGACTATCCTGTGTCTACCCGACGATTTGCAGCAATTTAAATACGGATCATGGCAAGCTGGTCCAACTGTATCGCCGCGCACGCGCTATTAAAGGCGTGAAGAAAATCCTGATCGGCTCCGGCTTGCGCTATGACCTTGCCGTGCGCTCACCCGAGTATGTGAAAGAACTGGCGACGCATCATGTGGGTGGCTTACTCAAAATCGCACCTGAGCACTCGGAAGAAGGCCCGCTGTCGAAAATGATGAAGCCCGGTATGGGCTCGTACTACAAATTCAAAGAGTTATTCGACAAATATTCGAAAGAAGCAGGTAAAGAGCAGTACCTGATTCCCTACTTCATAGCTGCGCATCCAGGCACGACCGATGAAGACATGGTGAACCTTGCGGTCTGGTTGAAGCAGAATGATTTCCGGCTTGATCAAGTACAGTCGTTTTTACCTACGCCGCTCGCGATGGCGACGGCGATGTACCACACGCGTAAAAATCCATTACGCAAAATTGCGCGCGATTCAGAAACTGTAGAGACACCGCGTACCGCAAAAGTTCGTCGTTTTCATAAAGCACTACTGCGCTACCATGACCCGGCTAACTGGGAAATATTGCGCGAAGGTCTGCGCCGTATGGGTCGCGCCGACTTGGTGGGTAATGGCCCGCAGCATCTGGTGCCGCGATCGGATACGCCGGCGATGGTGAACCGGCGCAACCGCAGCGCAGAAACGCCGCCATTAAAGACATTAGCCAAGCGATTCGGACAGAAGAAGCTGCGCCCGGGAGCGGCGATACAGCGCAAACGAACGCCTTAAACTACTGCTACGAGCCGGGCCAAACGCAACATGCGGGGGCAAAAAAAAGCCGGCCTCGGTGGGTCGGCTTTTGCATTTTTGGTGGGAAGTGCTGGCTTCGAACCAGCGACCTATCGCGTGTGAGGCGATCGCTCTACCCCTGAGCTAACCTCCCGGGCGGGGCCGAATTATCGCATAGCAAGACTTGCCCATCAACCCAAGCGCGCTCCCGCGCCCAAGACTAACAAGCCATTAAATCAAAGGCTTGTCATTATCTTTTTCAAGTTCACCCAGCTGTTGCATGGCATCGCGCTGGTCAGCTTTAACTTTCGCGATACGTTCTGCAATGGTACTTTGGTGATGTTCTATTTCAATCGCTGATTCGGTCACCACCCTTACCGATTTTTTCGGCAATACGGCTTCAATAATTCTATTAAAGAGCGTCGGTCCTTTTCCATCGGTGATCAGTCGTCGATCTGTAGGGCCAATCGCATCATCAAAGCTATTGGGTGCATTCGGGCCTTCTGCGTCTATCGCTTCTCTTGGAGTTAGCGGCCCCAATGCGTCGGTTGCTTCCCTTGACGCCAAAGGCCCCGATGCGTCTGTCGCCGCTCTCGGTAACAGCGGCCCAGCAGCGTCTATGGCTTCTCTGGGTAATGCAGGTCCTTCCGCATCATCCGCATGCCTAGGTGTCTGCGGGC
>VERA01000071.1 GCA_018882935.1 Burkholderiaceae bacterium
ACCCTGATGCGACTGCAGTACCCGAGACCGTGCTGCTGAATCCGGTGCTCGAGCCTTTATCGGATGAGATGGAAGAGGGTTGGGAGGGTTGCTTATCCGTGCCTGGTTTGCGTGGGGTCGTGCCACGGCATGCTCGGCTTCGATACCGAGGCGTTGACCCGTATGGCAAGCCGATCGACAGGGAGGTGGATGGCTTCCACGCGCGGGTGGTGCAGCATGAATGTGATCACCTGATTGGGATGCTGTACCCGATGCGGGTGAGGGATTTCAGCAAGTTTGGCTATACCGACGTGCTGTTCCCCGGCATGGATCCGGCGGCGGACGACTGACGATATTGCAAAAATCAGTTTGATTTTTACAGAAATTCCGCGTTAGAATTCTTTCCCTAGAAAGGGTTCTAACGATGATTGCCGAAACCCCAAACATAGGCGCGGCCCCGACGCCCGCCGCAGTCTTGGCGAAAGCCGTGACCCGCGCGGCGGATTTAATGGGTATTTCACAGCAGTTGCTCGGAAAAATTCTTGGTCTGAGCCCGGCTTCGGTTTCCCGCCTGTATGGGGGTAACTACCAGCTTGATCCCCGACGCAAGGAATGGGATCTGGCCCTGCTATTTGTCCGTGCGTTCAGGTCGCTTGATTCCATCGTTGGAGATACTCACTCAGCCCGTGCTTGGCTGCAGAGCGACAATCTCGCGCTCAATGCGCGGCCCATCGATTTATTGTCTGATACGGAGGGTTTGGTCAGTGTTGTCCACTACCTGGACGCCTCACGCGCTGTCGGCTGAGTCACAAGCTTGGCAAGGCTTGGCATGGCGAATGGTCGAGTCACAGCATATTGCGTCAACGATGAAACTGGTTGATACGCGTGATGAGCAAGACATGCTGGAGTCAATGTTAGACCAAGGCAAGCCTAGAAGGGCGAATGACACGGCGCAACTACACTACTTGTTAGCGACACCCTTTCGCTATTCGCCATTAAAAACTGGCTCGCGTTTTCGCGCTTACGCCGATCCCGGTGTGTTTTACGCGGCGAAGTCGGCGCGAACCGCAGCAGCCGAGCTTGGCTATTGGCGATGGAGATTTCTATTGCAAGCGCGTAGTCTGGAACGACTACCGCCCGTTGCCCATACAGCATTCAGCGTCAAGATATCGACAACGGCGATTGATTTGCACCAACCAACTTTTGGTCTTGATCTACAGCGTTGGCGACATTCTTCAGATTACGCATCGACTCAGCATTTGGCCCGAGTCGCGCGTCAAGCTGACATAGGTAGTATTGTTTACCCATCAGCTCGTGACCCGGAACCGGCCTGGTGCATTGCCTTGTTATTCCCATCCGGGTTTGCACACAAAAAACCTGAGCCTGTTAACGAGACATGGTATCTTGCTGTATCAAGAGAAGAAGTGATCTGGCGCCGCGACCATCAATCGATTCGATTTCCAACAACGCTTTGGCCCGAACCGAACTAGAACTTCTCACTCTCCGCCAGATACCGCCACTGCCCAACCGGCAAGTCGCCCAGCTTCACGTTACCAATACGCACCCGTTTCAAGCCGATCACCTGCAGCCCAACCAGTTCACACATGCGGCGGATTTGTCGCTTCTTGCCTTCGCGCAGAATAAACCGTAGTTGATCATCATTTTGCCAGCTGACTTTTGCCGGAAGTAGCGCGTTGCCATCCAGCGAGAGGCCATGATTCAAACGCTTTAAATCAGACTCAGGCAGCTTGCCCGGTCGCAGATACTTCACTCGCACCAGATATTCTTTTTCAATCAGCCGGTCTTCACCGATCAGTTGCTTTGCAATCCGACCATCCTGCGTCAGCACCAACAGACCAACCGAATCAATATCCAGCCGACCGGCCGGGACGAGGCTTTTGAGTTGAGCGGGTGAGAACTGCGTGGGCGATGTATCTTCGTTCCAGCGATTTTCCGGGCTCACGAGCGTGAAGGCGGGTTTGTAGCCGTCCTCGGCTTGTCCGCTGACAAACCCCATCGGTTTATTCAGCAGCACCGTGACACGTTTAGCTTGCTGCGCCTGCGCTTGTTTTTCTATCGAGATTTTTTGGTGCGGCAGTACTTTGCTACCAAGTTCTGAAATGACTTGGCCATCGACGCGTACCCAGCCTTTAGCGATCCACTCATCGGCTTCACGACGAGAGCATAGTCCGAGCTCGGACATGCGTTTTGACAGGCGTAAGGGTTCAGTCATTGCTGCGCTAGGTCGACAAGGCGGGGTCAGATGCGTAAAGCATCCAACAGATCGGATTCCAAAGCAATCTGTGATCGGGCGTTTGACAGCATCGGGCCATCGACTACGAAAACATCTTCTACGCGCTCGCCAAGCGTCGCGATTTTAGCGGTGTACAAGTTCACTTTGTAGCGCGCCAGTACGCTGGCGATCGAGTACAGCAAACCGGGCCGATCATTCGCTGATACAGAGAGTAAATGATACTGGCCACGTTCATCAGGTGACAGGTGTACCGTGGGCGTGATCGGGAAAGTGCGTGACAGGCGGGATAGTCGTGCTTTACCGGGGGTAGGCAAGCTGGAGTCGCTTTGCACCCACAAAGCAAGGTCATGCTCGACCAAAGCGATCAGCTCGCGATAGTTCTCTGAAAAGCTGGGCTCGCTCACCAAAAACGTATCAAGCGCGTAGCCATTACGCGTAGTTTGTACTTTGGCATCCAGAATACTGAAATTGTGACGATCAAAGTAAGCGCAGATACGTGCAAACAGATCGGTACGATCACGCAGGTAGACCACCACTTGCAAGCCCTCGCCAATCGGCGCGATACGGCAACGTACCAGTGGCTGCTCATCATCTAAATGCTCATGCAAGACGCGCGTATGCCAGGCAATTTCAGCGGCATCGTGACGCAGAAAATAGCCGACATCCAGCCGCTTCCAAAAAGCATCATGAGTTTCGTCGGGCAGGCCATGCAGTCGAAGCATGGCTCGCGCTTCTTGCTGACGATTTTGCAGCACGCGATCTGTGGAGGGCGCCTCGCCACCGAGTACACGCAAACTCATGCGATATAAGTCTTCCAGCAGCTTGCCTTTCCAGGCGTTCCAGACTTTAGGGCTGGTGCCGCGAATATCTGCCACCGTCAGCAGGTAAAGCGCAGTCAGGCGGCGCTCGGTTTTTACTGTTTTAACAAAGGCGCGTATGACATCCGGATCGGACAGATCCTGCTTTTGCGCGACCTGCGACATCAGCAAATGATGCTCCACCAAAAAGATCACCAACTCGGTATCTTCTTTGGATAAACCATGATCACGACAAAACCGTCGTGCATCAGTTTTGCCGAGTACCGAGTGGTCACCGCCTCGTCCCTTGGCAATATCGTGAAACAGTGCCGCGATATAAATCAGCCATGGCTGCGCAAAATTCGCGATGAGTTGGCTGCAGAAGGGATATTCATGCGAGTGCTCGGGAATAGCAAAACGACGCACATTCCGCACCACCATCAAAATATGTTGATCAACGGTGTACACATGAAACAGATCATGCTGCATCTGGCCAATGATGCGACGGAAGTTAGGCAGGTAGCGCCCCAGAATCGATAGCTGATTCATGCCGCGCAGCGCATGCGTGACACCTTTCGGTGCTTGCAGTATTTGTAGGAACAGCTCGCGGTTTTTTGGATCACGACGAAACGACGCGTCGATACGGAAGCGCGCATGCCACAGCGCACGCTGGGTGCGCGCCGTCATGCCTTTTAATTCGCCGTTACGCTCGAGCAGCAGAAAGATTTCCAACATCGCGGAGGGTGTTTGCTCGAACACATCATCGTGCGCGATATCGATCATGCCATTCACTTCATTAAACCGCTCGTTCACCGGTCGTGAGGCGAGCGGTTGCGGGAACAAGCGCGATTCAATGTTCAGCAACAAGATACTGTTGAGCTGAGTAACCGCCTTGGCTGCCCAGTAATAGCGCTGCATCAGCACCTCGCTGGCGCGGCGGTCATCACTCGCTGTGAAACCAAAGGTGTCAGCAATCGGCCCTTGCACGTCAAATACCAAGCGGTCTTCGCGACGCCCCGCGTACAGATGCAATCGAATCCGAATATCTTTGAAGGCGCGCTCTTTTTCTGCCAGTTGGCGCGCCTCTGTGCGTGTGATGATCTGACTATCGGCCAGTTCCCGCCAAGAACGGCCTAAACCCGCTGCCTTGGATACCCAAATAATCACTTGCAGATCACGCAGGCCGCCCGGGCTTTCTTTGCAGTTGGGCTCCAAGCTGTAGGGCGTGTTCTCGTATTTCACATGGCGCTGACGTAGCTCGAGTACTTTGTCCTGAAAAAATGCACGCGCATCCATGGCTTGGGCATGACGCTGCTGCAAGTCTTTGAAGAGTTGGCGAGAACCGGTAATGCGACGCGCCTCCAGCAAACTGGTTTGCACGGTGATATCGGCTTCTGATTCTGTCATGCATTCATCGATGGTTCGAATGCTATGGCCGATTTCCAGGCCCAGATCCCAGAACAGCTGCACCAGCTGCTCGAGTTTCTCGCGCAATGCATTGTCCGGCGCTGACGGCAAGAGAATCAGAACATCAATGTCAGAGTAGGGGAAAAGCTCACCACGACCATAGCCACCGACCGCCACCAGGGTAGCCGATGCGGGCATGTTGAATGTTTGCCAGGCTTGGGTCATGACGTGATCAGCGTTGCGAGCGATGTGCTTCAGCAGGCGCTCGGGTCGGCGATCGCGTAGGTAGTCGTCAACAATCGCCTGCCGGCCTTCCCTCAGCTGTGCGCGCAGAGAGGTCGACAGCGTGGTCATCTCACTCCACGCTGGCCGCGCTATCTGCTGCCGGGGCGGTAATGAAAGCAGGGGGTGGTGGTGATCCTGCGGATACGGTGAGCACCTCGAAGCCTGTCTCGGTGACCAGCACGGTGTGCTCCCACTGCGCTGAGAGACTGCGGTCGCGTGTCTTGATGGTCCAGCCGTCGCTCATCTCGCGAATCTCCCGGCGCCCCGCGTTGATCATCGGCTCTACGGTGAAGATCATGCCAGCGACCAATTGATCAAGCGTACCTGGTCTGCCGTAGTGCAGTACTTGCGGCTCTTCGTGAAATACCTTGCCGATACCATGACCGCAGAATTCACGCACCACAGAAAAACCGGCGTTTTCCGCATACTGCTGAATCACATGGCCGAGATCACCCAAATACGTACCGGGCTTGATGCGCGAAATACCCATCCACATGCACTCGTAAGTGATATCGCTCAGGCGCTTGGCAAGTATCGAGGGCTCGCCCACAAAAAACATGCGGCTCGTGTCGCCGTGGTAACCATCTTTGATGACGGTGACATCAATGTTGACCACGTCGCCTTGCTTCAGCACCTTGTCGCCCGGGATGCCGTGGCACACCACGTCATTGACCGAGGTGCAGATCGATTTAGGGTAAGGCGTGTAACCGGGCGGGCAGTAATTCAGCGGTGCCGGGGTAACCCCTTGCACATTCACCATATAGTCGTGGCACAGCCGGTCGAGCTGATCGGTGCTGATGCCCGCCTTCACGTGAGGGGTAATGAAGTCCAGCACCTCTGAGGCAAGGCGTCCGGCCACCCGCATGCAGGCGATATCTTCTGGTGTCTTGATCGTGATGTTGCCCATGATGCTGCTGCGCGAGCGCCGCGTACAGCCGGCGGCGGCAGTCGAATGAGAGAAGCTGCGATTATAGTCGAGCGACTTGTCCCCCGCGCTTGGATGGTTGCAGGTCTTTCCGCGCACGCACTTACAGTAGGCCGAATTTGCGTCGGACCGGGCTTTGCGGGTAAAATCGCGGGTTAGCTTGGTGCTCAGCGTTAAGCGGTGGGTAACCAGCTAAAAGCAGTAACTTTTTGTTAATTTTTTAAATCACGAGTCCGTGCCCCAAGGGTGCCCGTCAACAGAGGTTTTGTTCGGGTTGCTGGCCGGTCTCAAGACCCAACCCTGGAGAAATCATGTCTGTCACTATGCGTGAAATGCTGGAAGCTGGCGTCCATTTCGGTCACCAAACCCGCTTCTGGAACCCCAAGATGGCCCCGTTTATCTTCGGTCATCGCAACAAGATTCATATCGTCAACCTGGAAAAGACCATGGCCATGTTCCAGGAGGCGACCAAGTACATTCGTCAACTCTCCGCCAATCGCGGCACCATTTTGATGGTGGGCACCAAGCGCCAGGCACGCGACATCATCGCCGCAGAGGCGCAGCGCGCCGGTGTTCCGTTCGTTGACCAGCGCTGGCTGGGCGGTACCCTGACCAACTTCAAGACCATCAAGACCTCGATCAAGCGCCTGAAAGAAATGGAAGCGGCGATTGCTGATGGCTCGGTTGAGAAAATGTCCAAGAAAGAAGCGCTGATGTTCAATCGCGAGCTGGACAAACTGCAAAAGGGTATCGGCGGTATCAAAGACATGAACGGTGTACCTGACGCGATTTTTGTGATCGATGTCGGTTACCACAAAGGCGCGATCACTGAAGCTACCAAGCTCGGTATCCCGGTGATCGGCGTGGTGGATACCAATCACTCGCCAAGCGGTGTGACCTATGTCATCCCCGGTAATGATGACTCGTCGAAAGCGATCACGCTGTACGCGCGCGGTGTAGCTGACGCAATTTTGGAAGGACGTGCTACGTCGGTGGCCGACATTGTGCAAGCCGCTAAGGGCGAGGAGTTCGTCGAAGTCAGCGATCAGGCCTGATTCGAAGTAGCAAGCTGCCCCTTTCATGGGGCGGAAAATCAGGGGCAACAGCGGTTCGCCCCTTTTTTACGGGTTGAGGAGAAGGTAATGGCAGCAATTACAGCAGCAATGGTAGGTGAACTGCGCGCGAAAACAGACGCGCCAATGATGGAGTGCAAAAAAGCGCTGACCGAGGCCGACGGCGACATGGCCAAGGCTGAGGAAATCCTGCGCGTCAAGCTCGGCAGCAAGGCATCGAAAGCCGCGTCGCGGGTCACGGCCGAGGGCGTGGTCGCAGCGCATATCGCGGGTGGTGTTGGTGCGCTGGTTGAGGTGAATTGCGAGACCGATTTTGTCTCGAAGAACGATGATTTTCTGAATTTCACCAAACAGATCGCGCAGATGGTTGCCGATAAAAATCCAGGTGACGTTGCCGCGCTGTCTGCTTTGCCGATGGACGGCAAAACCGTCGATGAGGTGCGCTCTGCATTAATCGGCAAGATCGGCGAGAACATGTCGATTCGCCGCTTCCAGCGTTTTCAGACGTCCTCCAAATTGGTGTCGTATTTGCACGGTACCCGTATCGGTGTCATGGTGGAGTACGACGGCGCCGACGAGCAAGTGGGTAAAGACGTTGCAATGCATATCGCCGCCATGAAGCCGGTGGCATTGTCTTCCAAAGATGTACCCGCCGAGCTGATCGAAAAAGAGCGCTCGGTTGCGACGCTAAAGGCACAGGAATCTGGTAAGCCGGCAGATATCGCCGCCAAGATGGTCGAGGGCTCAGTCCAAAAGTACCTCAAAGAGGTATCGCTGCTGGACCAGGCCTTTGTCAAGAATGACAAGCAGACAGTGGAGCAGATGCTGAAGGCGACCGGTACCTCGGTCAAGTCATTCACCATGTACATCGTGGGTGAGGGTATCGAGAAGCGACAAGATGACTTCGCTGCGGAAGTAGCGGCGCAGGTGGCCGCTGCCAAAAAGTCTTAAGCAAGCGTTAATAAAAACGGGCCGCATGGCCCGTTTTTTTCAGGGTCGCAGCATTTACAATATCGATGAGATCACAAGGGCAAACAAGGGAGCAGTACGCATGACCACACCCATATACAAGCGCGTCCTGCTGAAGCTGTCGGGCGAGGCGCTGATGGGCGAAGACGCCTACGGTATTAACCGTGCCACGATCGAGCGCATGGTGGCGGATGTATCAGAAGTCGCCAAGCTGGGTGTCGAGGTGGCTATTGTGATCGGTGGCGGCAACATCTTTCGTGGTGTCGCTCCCGGCGCGCAGGGTATGGACCGCGCCACGGCAGACTACATGGGCATGTTGGCCACGGTGATGAATTCGCTCGCACTGGCAGACGCTATGCGCCAGGTGGGCATGACGGCGCGTGTGATGTCGGCGATTGCTATCGAGCAGGTAGTTGAACCGTATGTGCGTCCCAAGGCCTTGCAGTATCTGGAGGAGGGCAAGATCGTGGTATTCGCTGCCGGTACCGGCAACCCTTTCTTCACTACGGATACCGCTGCTGCGCTGCGCGGCGCAGAGATCGGCGCAGAGGTCGTGCTGAAGGCAACCAAGGTTGATGGTATCTACAGCTCAGATCCAAAGAAAGATGCCTCAGCAACGCGCTATAGCACCATCAGTTTTGACGAGGCGATTTCAAAGCGGCTGCAAGTGATGGATGCAACAGCATTTGCTTTGTGCCGTGACCAAAAATTACCGATCCGTGTGTTCTCGATCATTAAGCCCGGCGCGCTCAAGAGCGTCGTGCTTGGTGATGACGAGGGTACGCTGGTTCACGTCTGATGTAACTTGACCGAATTTCAGGAGAACGACATGACCCCTGCAGAGGTGAAAAAAAACACCGAGCAAAAAATGCAGAAATCGATCGAGACACTCAAAACCGATCTGGCCAAGGTACGTACCGGCCGTGCTCACGTCGGTATTCTTGATCATGTGATGGTGGACTACTACGGCACGCCGACCCAAATTAGCCAGGTCGCCAATCTCACGCTGCTCGATGCGCGCACCATTGGTGTGCAGCCATGGGAAAAGAAAATGATCGCAGCGGTTGAAAAAGCGATTCGCGAATCTGATCTGGGCTTGAACCCTGCCACGGTAGGTGATGTGATTCGGGTGCCCACCCCCGCGCTGACCGAAGAGCGCCGCAAGGAGATGGTTAAGCTGGTTCGCAGCGAAGCGGAAGATGCCAAGATCGCGATTCGTAACATCCGGCGTGATGCCAATGAGAGTTTGAAGAAGCTCCTGAAAGACAAAGCGATCTCCGAAGACGACGAGCGCCGCACGCAAGACGAAGTACAAAAGCTGACCGACAAATTTGTCGCCGAGGTTGATAAATTAGTCGTTGAAAAAGAAAAAGATGTGATGACGGTATAAGACCCCGTGCGACGTCGTTGTACGATTTTTCTTTGACCCTTTGTCGAGCGCGAATATGAGCTATCCGAGTTCTACGCTGCAGATACCTGACACGACGTGCGTACCCAGGCATGTTGCGATCATCATGGATGGCAACGGGCGCTGGGCCACGCAGCGCTACTTGCCGAGAGTCGCAGGCCATGCAAAAGGCGTAGAGGCGGTCAGGGCAGCAGTGAAAGCGTGTATTTCGCGCGGCGTTGGCTACCTGACGCTGTTCGCATTCAGCTCTGAAAATTGGCGCCGCCCCGCCGATGAGGTCTCGATGCTGATGCGCTTGTTTGCCGCGGCGCTCGAGCGCGAGGTCGATAAAATGCACGCAAACGGCATCCGGCTGCGTGTGGTCGGTGACCTTTCCCGATTCGATGCGCGTTTGTTGCAGCTAATTGAGCAAGCCGAAAACAAAACTCAGTCAAATGATCGCCTGACACTCACCATCTGCGCAAACTACGGTGGCCGCTGGGATCTGATGCAGGCTACTAATCGTATGGTGGCGGCGCATCCTGAAACGAACGAATACACCGAGGCCGAACTCGCACCCTATTTGGCGATGGCCTACGCGCCCGAGCCCGATCTGTTCATTCGCACCGGTGGTGAGCAACGCATCTCTAATTTCCTGCTTTGGCAACTCGCTTACACCGAGTTGTATTTCACCGAGACATTCTGGCCTGACTTTGATGCTGATGCGTTGGATGCAGCGATCATCTCTTACCAGCAGCGTGAGCGGCGCTTTGGCCGCACTAGTGCGCAGCTGGTAGAGATCAGGAAAGCGTCTTGATGCTGCGTCAGCGCGTGATCACGGCGGTCGTGCTGTTGGTACTGCTTGGTGCGGTGCTGGGTTCAGGTTCCGCGATTGCATTTCAGTTCACCCTCGCCATTTTTTTTGGTGCTGCATGCTGGGAAGCGCTGCGGCTGTCGGGTATGCGATTTGTACTGCCACTGGCGATGGTTGCCGGTATCTTTCTGTTGCCAATGATTAGCCGCGCTACCGATGAGTGGCTACCACTGGCATCGATTTGTATTGCGCTGTGGGGCTTGCGATTTTTCCCGGCGCTGCGGTTTGGGCTGCCAGCCAATGTCGGGCTGCGAGGTGCGCTGTTCAATTCTTTGTATCTGATAGCGCTGCTCGGTTGTTTTGTTTCTATTGCCGGCTTGTGGTATCGCTCGGTCGTGTTTTTGTTGTCAGCAATGGCGATTGTTTGGGTCGCTGATATTGGTGCTTACTTCGCAGGTCGTGCTTTTGGCAAACGCAAGCTTGCGCCCAGTATCTCACCCGGTAAAACCTGGGAGGGCGTAGCGGGCGGGCTGCTCGCGGTTCTGCTGCTGTCGGCGTTAGCGACGCAGCTGCCGCAAACCTTTCAGGCGCAATTGCTGTTGCGGTACGGCTGGTTCAAATCGATTGTATTGCTAGCCTTGCTCGTGTTTGCCAGTGTGGTCGGCGATTTGTTTGAATCCATGCTGAAGCGCCGTGCGGATGTCAAAGATAGTGGTCGTATTTTGCCTGGTCATGGTGGTGTACTCGACCGTATCGATGCACTGGTACCCACCATGCCCTTTGCGTATCTCTTGGCGGCGCAGATGCCGGCGACTCTCTCGTGAAATAATCGCCGCATGCAATCACTCACCATACTCGGCGCAACGGGCTCCATTGGCGTCTCGACGCTCGACGTGGTGGCGCGACATCCTGATCGCTACCGTGTGTTCGCCCTCACCGGCCAGACCCGCGTCGATCTGCTAGCCACACAATGTGCGCAGTTTCATCCTGAGGTGGCGGTGGTCGGTAGCGCTGAGGCTGCGGCGCAGCTGCAAGCATTGATCAAGCGCGATGGCCTTGGCACCGAAGTTCTGTTTGGCGAGCAAGCGCTGTGCGAGGTAGCGAGTTCTGCCTCGTGCGATACGGTCATGGCGGCAATCGTCGGTGCTGCCGGTTTGCGGCCCAGTCTTGCTGCCGCGCACGCCGGCAAGAAACTGCTGCTGGCCAACAAAGAGGCGCTGGTTATCTCGGGTCAGTTATTCATGGACGCAGTGGCATCCAGTGGCGCCGTGTTGCTACCGATTGATAGCGAGCACAACGCGATCTTTCAGTGCTTGCCGATCGGCTACCAGCGCGTGCCGCCGCAGCATGGCATACGAAAAATTTTGCTGACCGCGTCCGGTGGTCCTTTCCTCGACCGCGATCTGGCGAGTTTCGACAGCATCACCCCTGAGCAAGCAGTAGCGCATCCTAATTGGAGCATGGGTCGCAAGATATCGGTGGACTCTGCCACCATGATGAACAAGGGCCTGGAAGTGATCGAGGCGCACTGGCTATTTGGCGCCAGCGCCGCGCAGATCGAGGTGGTGATTCATCCGCAGAGTGTGATTCATTCAATGGTCGCGTATGCAGATGGTTCGGTGTTGGCGCAACTGGGTAACCCCGATATGCGAACGCCGATCGCGCATGCGCTTGCTTATCCCGAGCGGATCGATTCCGGTGTTGATGCGATCGATCTTGCACGTATCGGTCAGCTGGATTTTCGCAAGCCTGATTTTTTGCGTTTCCCCTGCCTGCAGCTGGCGTTTGATGTGCTGCAGAGTGGCGGTTGTGCTCCCGCAGTCTTGAACGCTGCCAATGAAATTGCGGTACAAGCCTTCCTCGATGGGCGAATCGGTTTCAGTCGTATCGCACAGTTGATTGCCGAGACCTTGCATCGCGTTCCGTCGGCCGCTGTCGATACCCTCGATAGCTTGCTGGCACAAGACCAAGTCGCGCGCGCGCAGGCGCTAGCACTGCTGCATTGAGCGGCCAGACCGCACCTTCACGCGTCTTTTGCATTTATACGCCATGACACTTCTTCAGACCTTGCTGGCATTTGCGATCACTATCGG
>VERA01000145.1 GCA_018882935.1 Burkholderiaceae bacterium
GCTGTTGCATGGCATCACGCTGGTCAGCTTTAACTTTCGCGATACGTTCTGCAATGGTACTTTGGTGATGTTCTATTTCAATCGCTGATTCGGTCACCACCCTTACCGATTTTTTCGGCAATACGGCTTCAATAATTCGATGAAAGAGCGTCGGTCCTTTTCCATCGGTGATCAGTCGTCGATCTGTAGGGCCAATCGCATCATCAAAGCTATTGGGTGCATTGGGGCCTTCTGCGTCTATCGCTTCTCTTGGGGTTAGCGGTCCCGATGCGTCGGTTGCTTCCCTTGGCACCAAAGGCCCCGATGCGTCTGTCGCCGCTCTCGGTAACAGCGGCCCAGCAGCGTCTATGGCTTCTCTGGGTAATGCAGGTCCTTCCAAATCATCCGCATGTCTGGGTGTCTGCGGGCCGATCGAATCGTCAGCGCCCTCAAGAGTAGCGGGGCCGATCGCATCAGCCATGTGTATCGCAATCGCAGGGCCAATCGCATCATCAGCGTTGCGTGCTCTTATCGGGCCTGAGACATCACTAACATCTTTGGCATTCGCTTCCCGTTCGGAATCAGACCAGTGCTTATTCAGCAAAGGGCCGACGATATCTTCAAGCCGCTTCAAATAACCGAGCGCCTCCAGCTGAGAATGGCAGGCCTGCTCCAAGCGCGGGCCAACATCAGCCATCGCTCGGTCCAGACGCGGGCCATCCGCATCCTGCATGGCATGTAAATACTTTAAGGCCTCTTGTTGCTCAGTTCGCGCTGCATGTATTCTTTGTAGAAGTTTTTCCAATGAGAGATTTTTTCTATCTTCCGGATCGTTCCGAGGTAATGATGTCGAGGAGAGCACAGGCCCGCTTGCATCTGAAAACTTTCGCGGATCAACAGGCCCTGCGAGCCGATCCGGGTGCTGCGCGGACGAGGAATACAGCATATCCGTGATCGCATGAATATCTTTCAACGCATTCTGCTGTGCAAAATGAGCCTTGGTCATCGGCTCAGCCAAGGCTGCAAGCCGAACAAACGAAGAAAGTATGGGGCCATCAGCGTCTGAAACAATTCGTTGGTGTTCAGGGCCCGCACTATCTGAAAACACGCGCTGATGCTGCGGGCCATCGCTATCGGTAATTTCTCTTTGAATGACTATGCCTGATTCATCGCCAACAGCGTGCAGATCTTTCAATGCCTGCTGCTGCGCGTAGCGAGCATCACGAATCAAGCGCTGCGCGTCAGTATCTACTTTTTGGTCATCAATCAGTCTGGAAGACTGAATGCCTTGCGACGGTTTTCGCTTGCGAATTTTATCTTCGGTAAAGCGCTGACCGTTCAGCCGATCAATATCACCCTCAACACGAAATACATCGAAGGGATCGACTTCAATAAAGGAATCCCCATCAGTAGATTTTCGGGTCATGGTGAATGAGTAGTGCTAGCCGCAACAAGCGGCTAATCATGATTTTTTATCCAAGCTGTCGCCAAATACAAGCGCCCTTGGCTTCCTTGTCTAATACCTGAAGTAATAACTCATGCTCAGCCAGCTCGCTCGCCGTAGGTGGCAGCACCAGAATATCGGCAATAGGCAGGCCGGTACCACGGCTATCGTCGGTATCGCCGTTACCTTGCATATCCATCGTCAGGCTGTCCTGGCCCCGCGTCATCGCAAGGTAGACTTCAGCTAATAGCTCCGCATCCAGCAAAGCACCATGAAGGGTGCGGTGAGCATTCGAGACGCCGTAGCGATCGCAGAGTGCATCAAGCGAATTGCGTTTGCCCGGGAACAGCTCTTTGGCCTGCACCAGCGTGTCTATCACCCTGCGCACATAGGCAGCAAAGCCTGACTTACCAACACGCTCAAATTCTGCATCCAAAAAACCGGTATCAAACGGCGCATTATGAATAATGATTTCAGCGTCCTGTACAAACTCGCACAGAGAATCCGCAATATCAGCAAACTTTGGCTTGTCACTCAAAAATTCAGTGGTAAGCCCGTGCACTGCCAGAGCACCCGGATCGGAATCACGCTCCGGGTTGATGTAGTAATGGAAGTTGTTTCCAGTCAGACGGCGGTTCACCATCTCAACACAGCCGATTTCAATAATACGGTCGCCGCTTTTCGGGTTAAGTCCGGTGGTCTCGGTATCCAGAATAATTTGTCGCATAAGTTCAATTGATCTCTGACTGGTTACTTCTAACTATTTCTAACTATTTCTAACTGATTCAAATTATTTCCGCCTATTTCTGAGTGTTTCTTGCTTTCCCCAAGTACCACTCATGAGCACTGATTATGGTGATCTACCGCTCAGCTCAGGCAGCATCAGCACGCCGTGTAGCATCAGATCGCGCATGTTCAACACCTTGATTCGCAAGCTGATCAGCCATTTCATTACCTTCATGCCCAGCATGCCCTTTGACCCAGCGCCATTCTATCTGGTGCCGCGCGCTGGCCTGATCCAGTGCCTGCCACAAATCGATATTTTTTACCGGAGTTTTGTTGGCAGTCTTCCAGCCCTTGGCCTTCCATCCCACCAACCATTCACTGATACCCTTGTGCACATACTGGCTATCGGTGTGGAGTACCACTGCACACGGTCGCTTAAGTATGTTCAGGGCTTCAATCACGGCACGCAACTCCATACGATTATTTGTGGTGGCCAGTTCACCACCAAATAATTCTTTCGCTTTTGCAGCGGGTCTACCC
>VERA01000014.1 GCA_018882935.1 Burkholderiaceae bacterium
GTATAAGCAATATTACAACCCACATCTCGAGATCGATTCGGCGGATCGCGCCTGGGTTTCGGGCATTTTGGTGTCGGGGCTGGGGTTGATTGTACGGGAAAACATGAGCACGACGCCGTCGGCTGCATTTTTTTCCGACCAACGGATTCAGGGCGCCTGGGATTCGGGTAATTTATCGATCGATCCCGGCGCCCCCAACCAGCGTATCAGCACCGCCACTACCTTCGATTCGATCTCCAACATAAGACGCGACGTAGTTGTTCGCAGCACTGTCACCTTTAAAAGTCACGGTAACAGCGGTCGCAGCGGCCGCTCCGCTGTTCGTGGCATTGCTCATGTCAACCGAGCTCACGGCACTCATTTGCCCGGCGACCAGCCGCCCATCGATGCTGCCGAAGCTCAGTTTGTTTGTCGATAAATCAATACTGATGCTGGCAGTGAAATTAGAGATACTCGGACGCAGGACGCCACCTGACTCGTAGAGATAGGCGTCTACAAAGCCCACCACAAGGTTATCCCGAACCGCATTTTCGATATTTGCAGCTGGAATGGTAGTGAAGTCAGCGTCGCTGAAACTGACTTTCATGTTTTTCGCTGTGGCTGCTTCAGTATGTAATGCAGCAACTCCGGAAAATGTAAGTCGAGCACTATTGTCAGAAATTTTTACGAGTTGTGCGGTCAGGCCCGGTGGAACCCCCGTCACAGTGCCTAACTTTGCACCGAAGTCCCCTTTAAATTTGTCGCCCGATAGTGAAATAGTCAGGCTATCAATAACCGAACCATTATTTCTCTCAAATTCCAAGACATAGCTTTTTGAATAAGACAGAGATGCACGTTGTAGTATCGGTGATGGTTGTTGTTGGGTGGATGCAGACAGGGCGTTTAGCTTATCCTGCATGGTGTCATTCAGCCCTACATTGGTGACGTATTCCGTAATTCGTGGCGCGTTGGCTGAGTACCATGTATCGCTTCCTGTGCCCGAGAATAGCGATTTCATGGCCGCAAGGTCGTCACCATTGATTCCGATACTGCGCGCGCCGAGTTGTCTGCTGTACTCAGCCGCCAAGTTTGCTTTGTTACTCACTGCAACTGCATCAGATCCGCGAGCGCCATCGATGATCCAAACGATCATGATGGCTCTTACCTGGTCGGGTGTGTAGCCGACGCGAATGGCGTCATCGTAGCGGCCTTGCCAGTACTCAATTCCGGCACTTTCCGCCAACCGTCCGAACAGATTTTCGTAGACGGCAATCGTAAATGCGCTGACGCTAGGCAGGTTGCCATACAGTGCGCGAAACTCAGCCTGGTCAGTCGAGCCCAGTGCGGCAGCAAGCGCTACGTCCTGATTTTTCAGACGTCCGGCCATTTGGCTCAGCCAGTAGTTAAGACCCATTGGATCGGCCGGCCTGCCGTAGTAGGCAAGATAAAATTTCTGCAAGCGATCGGCGTCAGACATATAGTTATCTAAAAAACATTGGTTTATCTTGAGTACTTTGCCACTTGGAGTGTATCGACACCAGCCTTGAAGGGTTTAACTAGCGCTTGCCCATTCAGCTGGCGCTTGTGCTGCTAAGGGCCTTAATGCCCCATTTTTACTGCAGTATTCAGTTGTATTTACAAAGTTTCACCGAGTGAGCATAACTTGACCGAACCCCACCCCGAAACCGGCAATTCCGCGCTGATCGCCGATACATTCACTCCCGCTCTGTTCGTGCTGGTCTGGAGCACCGGCTTCATCGTCGCCAAGTTCGGTCTGCCCTACGCCCCCACGCTGACTTTTCTGCTACTTCGCTTCGCGGGCGTGCTTATGCTCCTTCTGCCGAGCTTACTGCTGGTACGCGCCCCTTGGCCAAACGGCCTCGTGCTGCATATTGCTGTGGCGGGTGTGCTGGTGCAAGCGGGTTATTTGTCAGGGGTGTGGTCAGCGATTAAGTTAGGCACGCCCGCTGGGCTCGCAGCATTGATTGTTGGTTTGCAGCCTATGCTTACTGCGCTTGCCGCGCGCTGGGTGGGTGAGCGCTTGAGCGTTCGGCAGTGGTTAGGCTTGGTGCTTGGGCTGATCGGCGTTGGTCTAGTGGTGAAAGACAAACTGACTTTTGACTCAACTTCAGCCGCAGGTATTGTATTGTGCGTATTGGCGTTGGTTTCAATTACTGCGGGTACTTTGTATCAAAAGCGGTTTTGTCCGCGATTTGATTTGCGATCGGGTGCGCTGATTCAATTCGCCGCATCTATCGCGCTCATTTTGCCGCTGGCGCTTTGGTTGGAAGATCTCGACGTCGGTTTAAGTCAGGTTATCTGGACGCCGCAGTTCATTGGTGCATTGTGCTGGTCAGTGTTTGCTTTATCGATCGGCGCCATGTTTTTGCTGTACGCACTCATTCGGAAGAATGCTGCCACCCATGTATCGAGTTTGATGTATCTGACACCGCCCGTCACGGCACTGATCGCGTGGGTTCTGTTCGGTGAATCATTTACACTGGCCGGTGCTATCGGTATTTTATTGACGGCGACCGGGGTCGCTTTTGTCGTCAGAAAATAATGACCTGCAAATGAGTGCCCCTCGCAAAAGTTCGTTGTTAATTTGTAGGTGCTTTTTGAATTTTTTCTCGTACCGGTACTTACTGAATTTTTAGTAGGTACTGACTATATTTTTTACCGTGTACTGAAGAAATTTTCCCCAGCTACTGCCGAAATTTTTTACCAAGCAATGACTGAATTTTTCAAGAGGCAGCATCATTCATCATGAGAGACACAGCAAAACACCGCGAATACTTCCGCCATTTTTTACCTATCACCACACGTTGGGGTGATAACGATGTCTACGGCCATGTCAATAATGTGGTGTTCTATCAGTGGTTTGATACGGTGGTGAATCAATTTTTGATTTCAAATGGCACCTTGGATATCCATGGGGGCAGTTCAATCGCGCTGGTGGTTGAGACCCACTGTAATTTTTTTTCCCCGGTAGCCTTCCCCGAACCTATTACCGCTGGTCTGTGCGTAGTCCAGTTGGGTAAATCGAGTGTGCGCTACGAGGTGGGGATATTTCGTGACGATGAGACGCTCGCCAGCGCTCAGGGGCATTTTGTTCATGTCTATGTCGACCGCCTGACGCGACAGCCAACCCCGATACCTGAGGCAGCGAGAGCCTTGTTGCAGTCGATTTCGATTACTTGATACCACCGGCCAGGCCCTGTCCCGAGACGGCGAGCGTTTAACTTCGGTCGATCACTTTGCCGCGCTTGTGATGAGCTCGTAAGCTTTGAATCAGCGTGCTAGCCGCAAATCCATGCGCCATCATCCATAGCCAAGGATCAATCAGCGCGTCCCACATATTGCCGGTGGGGAGCCTGAAAAGCATGTGCACCACAATTGCGAGCAGTATGATGACTGCAAGCTCTCGATAGTAACGTGTGCTTGCGGCGTGCCCTGACCGCGCCGAGATCAGTTGCAGCAGGCACGCAAAGAATAAAGCTGCCAGTACCGCGTAAGGCGTGAAGCCGATCGGGTAAAAGGAAATACCAAACAATGCAAACGTATCGAGCGCTAATATCCAGCCAGCGATGATGGCAGGTAGCAGCAAGCCGAGTGGCCATCGTAATTTTATTTGCGATACGGTTGAATCATCTAATGCTGTTAATGAAGCAGAGTGTGCCTGCAACCCTCGGTAGAGATAAAGCCCGCATAAGCCTTGCAGTATCAAGCTGGGAGTTTGAAATGCCAGCCCCAGCCACCAGCTCGGGCTCCATGCGTTGGGTATCAGGCATAGCAAAACAACTGTAACCGCAACCGCTCTGCGTAGCTTGATGCTGAAGGCCTGCAGTAAACATACCGAGATCGCACCAAGTACCAGCGCCCATCCAACGTGCATGCCAACAGACAGTGCGAATAACGATGGCGTGATCGCCGCGCTTGCTTCCCATGGCCACAGCATCATCATGGCGCTTGGTGTTGGATGGTGAAGCGCTGCCATGCAATATGCCGGCGTCGATCGGTGTAACTCACCCAAAGCTGATTATCGTGCCACAGCATGGCAGGATAAGAAAATTCATCTCCTGCTTCGCCAGTGGCCAGTTGCGATGAAATAGTCCAGCGCACGCCGTCAGCAGAAGTAGCCGTGACCAGTTGGTTTCGCCCAGCGCTTGATGGGTTGAAGGTGAGCGTCTGTACGCCGCTAGCATTTACTGCGGCTACTGAGGCATTTGGATTAGGCAATTCAAGATCGGGGAGATCTTGCCAACGGTTGCCAGCATCGTCGGTCTCGGCCATTGCAATTTTATGAGTGCCGCCACTCATGCGCATATAGGCAAACCAGCGACGCTCACTAACGGGTAATACGGCGGGTTGCAGCAAGTTGGGTTTGCGCGAAATTCTTGATATGCCCCGAAATCCGCCAGCGGGGTCAAGCTTGACGAGTGCGGGGTATTTGCTGCCGAGCTCAAAATAAACCGGTAGCACCACCGCACCATCGGCCAGCACGACCGGCGAATTACGTACCAGGTAGCTGATATTCCATAGCCAAGACAAGGGTAGAACTGCGCGTGGCTCAAAGCGCGGGTGGGTCTCGTTCAATCTGCCATCGCGCTGCTGCAGATGAATAATGCGTGAGGTGGCCCAGCCGCCGAGACCTGTGCCCACGACGAATAAGTGCAGCTGCTGATTGTCATCGCACCAAAGCACCGGGTTACCAAGCCGACGGATGCCGAAGCCGAGTTGCTGCCCGAGCACATGCCGATCGACGACAAAAGTAGCGGGCGTCCATTGCTGCTGGGCTTTATCAAAACTGCTGAACGCAATACGTACATCCGGTGCGCTCTCACGCTCACCAGCGAACCAGGCGGCCGCAAGCTGTGCGCTATGTTGAGCGGGGAGCGCAGCCAAGCTACTGGCGTGGGCCGCGGGTGTGTCGGGCGGCATGGGGATCTCGCCACCGCCGGATTTGACCAGCCGCACCTCGGCCACATCGGCTGCAGTGAGCGTCACGCGAGCGGGTGCTGTTTCACTGCGGTGGCTGGCTTGCACCAAGGCGATGCTGCCTACCAAGAGCGCACCGAGCCAGAAAAAAAGATGCCTGAATGCCAAGGGTGGAGTGTGTCCCGTAGGGGTAGTGCCTGATGTTAACTCAAACCATTCTCTGACCAACCCGACTCTTTTGCGTTTGCAACGCGCTAGCAAATCAGCAACTGATGAATTTTTTTACTGAGTTGTGCGCCTGTTTGAATATTTTTAGCATTTATCTTGATGCGACGCGGCATGCTGTCGGCAGTACATATCGGCGCACTCATGCTTCACCTGAAAATTCAATAAAAGTGGTGATAGTGGGTCATGTGTGCGCCGCCGCAACCCGGATTTTTGTTCAAGCGCAGTGGTAGTAGCGCGCTACTACCACTGCACCCGCTTCGTGAAGAATAATCTGTTCACCCGCAAAATAAAGAAGCATCACAGAATGCCAAAAATTATTCACACCATGATCCGGGTGCTCGACCCCGAGCGCTCGATTCGCTTTTACAGCGAAGGCTTCGGCTTCTCGATCAGCCATCGGCTCGATTTTGATGACTTCGCTCTAGTCTACTTGCGTAACCCCGAGAACGATTTTGAGATTGAGCTGACCCATAACAAGGGCCGCACCGAGCCATACACCCACGGCGATGGCTACGGGCATTACGCATTCGTGGTTGACGAGCTTGAGCCTATGCAAGTCAAGCTCGAGCAACTGGGCTATAGCCCCTTACCCATCAAAGAGTTCAAGCGCGGCGAGGAATTACTCGCGCGCTTTTTCTTTGTTCAAGACCCCGACGGCTACAAGATAGAAGTACTGCAGCGGGGAGGGCACTATCGATAACAGCATCCCTGCAGTAAACGCGTTCCAAGCTTAAAGCCCAGACTAGGGCTTGATACACAAGAAGACAAGGAGACAAGCATGTACACACCCGCAGAACCAAAGCGCCGTAAGTTTTTCAAGATTGCGACCGCTGGCACAGTAGCAACCGCAGCTGGCGGCTTGCCGATGTTGTTCAAGCCAAATGCAGCACTTGCCGAAGAATTGCTGGGCAGCGACGCATTCAAAACTATGGTGAAAGTCGCGCGCGATATTTTTCCGCATGATCGCTTTGAAGATGATTTGTATGCGAATGCAGTCGGTGTCTACGCCGAGCAAATGAAATCCAATGATGAACTGCGCCAGACTCTGATGAATGGCGTAGACAAGGTGAATGCCGAGGCCCAAGCCCGCTACGGCAAGGCCTATGCCGACGTTGCTGCAGAAGTTGATCGCACTAGAATTTTGACGGACATGGCAAAAGCCAAAGACCCGTTCTTCGGCAAGCTGCGTGGTGACCTGGTGGTGAGCCTCTATAACCAACCTGCTGTGTGGGCCAAGCTGGGTTACCAGGGTCCTTCGGCGCAGCTGGGTGGTTACATCAATCGTGGCTTTGCCGATCAGACCTGGATGGACAATCTCTGATCCCCACACACACGAAAACGAATATCAGGAATAGAGGAGACTAAGATGGGTAAGCAATTCAGCCTCGACGATGAGGTCGTAGTGATTGTGGGTTCGGGCGCGGGCGGCGGTACGCTTGGCAACGAGTTGGCACAAAAAGGTATTGATGTCGTGATTCTTGAGGCCGGTGGCCGTCATGAGATCAACGACTTTGAAAATGATGAATGGCCGATGTTCAGCAAGATCTCTTGGCTGGACAAGCGCACCACATCCGGTACATGGCGTGTATCGAATGACTTCCCCAATCTGCCGGCATGGATCGTGAAAGCAGTGGGTGGTTCGACCGTACACTGGGCGGGCGCGTCTTTGCGTTTCCAGAAACACGAGTTCAAAGCGCGCACCGTCTACGGTGAAGTCGGCGGCGCTAACTTACTCGACTGGCCAATCACGCTGGATGAAATGAATCCGTACTACGCACGTGCCGAGTTCAAGATGGGCACCACCGGTACTAACGGCATCCCGCGTCTGCCGGGTAACAACAACTACAAAGTGCTGGCAGCTGGCGCCAAGAAGATGGGCTACAAGCATTTCCACACCGGGAATATGTCGATCAACTCGAAGCCGCGTGATGGCCGTGGCTCTTGCCAACAAATCGGCTTCTGCTTCCAGGGCTGTAAGTCGGGTGCGAAGTGGTCAACGCTCTACACCGAAATTCCGAAGGGTGAAGCAACTGGCCACCTCGAGGTTCGCTCCGGTGCGCAGGTACTCAAGATCGAGCATGATGCCAAAGGCCGCGCTACCGGCGTGCTGTACGGCGATGCAAAAGGTAATCGCTACTTCCAAAAAGCCAAGGTCGTCTGCGTTGCCGGTAACTCGATCGAGTCACCACGCCTGTTACTGAACTCGGCCTCAACCATGTTCCCGAACGGCTTGGCAAACTCGTCGGGTCAAGTCGGTAAGAACTACATGCGCCATATGACGGCATCGGTGTATGCAATCTTCGATAACCCGGTGCATATGTTCCGTGGCACCACCATGGCCGGTATCGTCAAAGATGAATCGCGTTTTGATCCAAAGCGTGGCTTCGTCGGTGGCTATGAGATGGAAACACTGTCGCTAGGCCCTGCGTTCATGGCAGCGTTCTTGAACCCGGGCGACTGGGGCCGTGATTTCTCGAACGCGATGGATGCCTACGACAACATGGCCGGTATGTGGCTGGTGGGCGAAGATATGCCACAAGAGACCAACCGCATTACGCTGCACGCGACCGAAAAAGACCAATTCGGTCTGCCGATTCCGAACGTACACTTCAGCGATCACGGTAACGATGTCGCGATGCGTAACCATGGCTTCCAGCAGGGCAAGGCGCTGTACGAGTCGGTGGGTGCCAAGCGCGTTATCTACACGCCACCGTATCCTTCCACGCATAACCTCGGTACCAACCGTATGAGTGCCAAGGCGCGCGACGGCGTGGTCAACAAGCATGGCCAGACTCACGACATCAAGAACCTGTTCGTATCCGATGGTTCGCAGTTCACCACCGGTGCGGCAGAGAACCCGACACTGACGATCGTTGCATTGGCGATCCGTCAGGCCGAGTTTATTGCCAAAGGTCTGCGTAGCCGCACGATCTGATCGTCGAGTCGCTGGGGCGCCGTTTAAGCGCTTTAGCACAAAGCCGCTCCCCTATCGGGAGCGGCTTTTGTTTCACTTGTAACGCATGCGACCCACCGCTAGTTGATTCTGTGAGGCGGAAGCGGTTCCAATAAGCTGAGCGTAGTCGACGTGGTTGTACCTGACCCCTAAGCAGGAGACATGTGATGTGTGATATCTACACCAGTGCCGACCCGATTCATTATGAACAGCGTACACGTTCGGTGCGTATTCATGGCATGGTCACCAGCATACGACTTGAGAATTTATGCTGGGATATTCTGGCGCGCATCGCCGCCAAAGATAAGATGACCACTAATCAGCTTATTTGTAAGCTGTACGAAGAAATCGTCGAGCGCCAGGGTAAGGTCGAGAATTTATCGTCGTTCTTGCGCATCTCATGCATGCGGTATTTATCGCTGGTCGCCGAGAATCACGAAAAGAATTATTTGATGATGGATAGCTCGGCGCGCAAGGAAGGCCAAAAACCGCAATTACAAAGCATCGCTAAAACTGCGGCCGCGAGCTAATTCAAGGGTTATTACTGAAAATCTTCAACTGCCGCATCAAGCGTATGCGGCGTTGAGCGACTTCATCGGCGCTGTTGAAGCAGGCCAGCGCGGTATCACCCCCGGCGCTGCGGAGTTGAAGCGCGAAACGGTTCTCTGCCTGAACAGGCAACTCACTCGATAATCGTTGCTCCAGCACTGCCCTGCCTTTACGGAACTCGGCGCGGAATTTATGCGGTAGCTCACGCTCAATATCATTCACGCATTGCAGTAATACCGGCGCTTGCAGCTCGGGGCAGTAGCTGCGCTTAAGGTAATGCAGCTCGTGACAGGCCTCTAAATAGCCACCAGCGACTTTGCCGATTTCATCGGCAGCCGTAGTCGGCGTGCCGCAGTTAGCAAGACAAACAATCAGTGTTGTGAGCATCGTTGTATTCAGGTTTTAGCGACTACTTATCGGGTATTGCGCTAAAAAGCGTCGAATCTCGCGCAAGGTCTCGGCGGGTTTTTCTTCCGGGATGAAGTGTCCGCAATCGAGGGCTTTACCGCGCACATCCTTTGCAACCTCTCGCCAATCGGCAAGGCAGTTGAACAGCCGGTGAATGACACCGCGCTTACCCCACAGGGCGAGTAGCGGCATTTTCAATTTTCGGCGTTTGTCTTTGCGATCATGTTCCAGATCAATCGTGCCCGCTGCGCGATAATCTTCGCAGCTGGCATGTACCGCTTTCGGGTCGCTGAAGGCTTTGACGTATTCGCGTAGCGCCGCTTTCGAAAAAGCCGATAAATCCGGCTTGGCAGTGCCTATCATGCCGAGTATGTTGAACGGCACAATACCTTGCAACATGCGTTCCGGAATCGGCGCTGGTTGCAGCATCTGAAACCAATGATAGTAGGCAGTTGCAAAGCGAATATCTGTACTCTCGAACATTTTCAGGGTAGGTGAGATGTCGAGTACGGTGAGCGTTTGAACGCGCTCACCGTGATCTTTGGCAAGGCGATGCGCAACGCGACCGCCACGGTCATGCCCGACGAGATGAAATCGATCATGGCCAAGCTTCTGCATGACCTCGGCCATATCTTGCGCCATCGCGCGCTTGGAATAGTTGGAATGATCCGGCAGCCCCTTGGGCTTGGACGATCCACCATAGCCGCGTAGATCTGCGCACACCACGGTGTAATGCTTCGCCAGCTTGGGCGCGATCTCATGCCAGCACGCCATGGTCTGCGGATACCCATGAAGCAGCAGTACCGGCTCACCCTGACCGGCATATACAACCTTGATGGTCGCGCCGCGGGTACGAATCAGTCGCTCGGTAAAGCCGGGGAAAAGGCGCATTATTATCTCCGTCGCAATGGTGATGAAAATTCTTTGGGCTTTGCAGCAGCAATCGAAATTGACGCTGTACCACCCGACTGGCATGATCTACAAGCCTTACGCATGATAGCCGCGATTGGGTGTGCGGCGTATACGGGCGTTGACTTGCAATAGCTAAAGATACTACAGCGACTCGTACTCAGAATAATAAGATTCAAGGAGACTAATGTGGACGAACCCGGTACCACGAGCGAGCATGCTGATACTTCCGGCAACCAGAAAGCTAATTCACCAGCAAGGGTATTGTTCGCGAGTTTGATCGGTACAACGATCGAATATTTCGATTTCTATATATTTGGCACAGCAGCAGTATTGGTTTTTCCGACGCTGTTTTTTCCTTCATCTGACGGCACACTAGCGACGCTACAATCGCTCGCAACTTTCGGCCTCGCGTTCGTAGCGCGGCCGGTGGGCTCTGCCTTATTCGGTCATTTTGGTGATCGTGTCGGTCGCAAAGCGACCTTGGTTGCCTCGTTGCTCACCATGGGTTTGTCGACGGTACTGATTGGCTTGTTACCATCGTATGCATCGATAGGTATTGCGGCGCCGATCATGTTGGCGGTACTACGTTTTGGGCAGGGCTTGGGGCTGGGTGGTGAATGGGGTGGTGCGGTCTTGCTCTCGACAGAAAATGCACCGCCGGGACGTCATGCTTGGTACGGTATGTTTCCGCAGCTTGGTGGGCCGATCGGTTTCTTTTTATCGGGGTCAGTATTTCTGTTGCTGACCACGCAGCTGCCCGAGCAGGACTTTCTGTCGTGGGGATGGCGGATTCCTTTTGTCGCAAGCGCTTTGTTGGTGTTGGTGGGGTTGTATGTGCGATTAAATATCGCTGAGACGCCGGAATTCCGGGCGGTACTGGCACGCCATGAGCGTGTACGCGTGCCGATTTTAGACGTAGTGACCCGCTACCCCCGTGCCTTGGTACTCGGCAGCTTGACGGGTATGGGCCAATTCGTGCTGTTCTATTTAATGACGGTATTTACCTTGAGCTGGGCCACGCGCTCGCTGGGATATGCGCGACAGGAATTTTTAGTTCTGCAATTGATCGCAACTGTATTTTTCGCGATTTGTATTCCGCTATCAGCGCGCTTCACCGATCAGCGTGGGCGTACCGCAGGCTTGCTGATTGGTACCGTAGGTATTATGTGTCTTGGTGTATTTCTTGGCCCTATGCTGCTAGCAGGCAGCGTCTCGACCGTGATTGCTTTATCGATCGGCATGGCGCTGATGGGTGCCAGTTTTGGCCCGCTTGGTGCGCTGATGTCGAGTTTGTTTCCGGTCGAGGTGCGCTACACCGGTGCCTCGCTCGCATTTAACCTTGCCGGCATTCTCGGTGCGTCGGGTGCGCCCTATATCGCCACATGGTTAGCCACGAATTACGGTTTGCCATTCGTTGGCTACTACTTGTCGGGGATGGCGAGTATCAGCTTGCTAGCGTTGCTCATGGTACGTCGTATGCCGGCGTCTTAGAGGCAGGCGCTAACTATGATCGAGACTTTGTATGTATAGCGACAGCCAAATTAACCAAGCCGCCGTAGCTTTGCTTGAGATGTGGCAGCAGCGGTCACGCTGTGATGGCTTACCTGAAACCTGCCGCCCGGGTTCGCGTATTGAGGGCTACGCAGTACAGCAGGCAATGGGCGAGCAGCAATTACATGCCTTGTTTGGTTGGAAAATCGCCGCGACGAGTGTTGAAGGTCAGCGACATATCGCTGTCAATGGACCTTTAGCAGGGCGTCTGTATACCGACCGGGTGCTGCGCAACGGTGCGCAGGTTAATTTACACAATAATTTGATGCAGGTTGCAGAGATCGAATTTGCATTTCGTTTCGCGCGCACACTCCCACCGCGTGATTCCGATTATTCGGTCGATGAGGTACTCGATGCGGTGGCCTGTGTGCATCCATCTATTGAAGTACCTGATTCACGCTATAACGACTTTGTGAAAGCTGGTGAGGCGCAGCTGATCGCTGATAATGCGTGCGCAAATCTATTTATTCTTGGGCCCCGCGCGGACGATTGGAAAAATTTTAATTACGTGAATCAAGCGATAGAAGTTCGTTTGAATGACGAATTGGTTGAGTCGGGCTTTGGTAGAAATGTTTTGGGCGATCCGCGGGTTGCGCTCGCCTGGTTGGTGAATGAATTGTCAGCGCTTGGAATTAGCTGCGAACCCGGTCAGGTAGTCACCACCGGTACCTGCCGCATACCGGTGGCGGTGAAGCCGGGTGATAGTGTGGAAGCAGATTTTGGTGCGTTGGGCAGAGTGGGTTGCCGTTTTGTTTGAGGGTGTAAAGCAAAGCGTAGAGCGCTAACTGGCCCGAGCGAAACTGCGGGTCAGCCCGCGCCACATTTTGGCGTGCAGTGCGGCACTCGCGAGCCAGCCGTGCGTGGGCGCATTGAATGCAGTTGTAGAGCGTGGAATATTCGCCGAAGCCTCACGTGCTTCCAGCTCGGCGATGCGGGTATGGGCTTCGATCAGCGCCTCGTTCAGCAGCACGCAGCGCTGTACGGTCAGATAGGGCGCATCAGGTTGCTGTGAAAAAGCGGCGGCGATGGCCTCTGCCGCTTGCGGGTCTTTGTCGACATAGCCGACATGGGTTAGCTGCACCAAAAATTCTTCAAGTTGCTGCTTTTCTTGCGGGGTCATATCGCCTCCTAGGCCACCATACATGGCCTATTTATAAGGGATTGCCGCCACCAAAAAAACCTGCGAAACGATCAGTAACAATTCAGCGAAATCACCATTCAGCGAGATTACCAAATCGATAACGACGCGACCGAGGTGTACAACGGTATGCCGACCAGCAGGTTGATCGGGAAGGTAATGCCGATAGGAAGCGCTAGATAAACGGCAGGATTAGCCTCAGGGATGGCGTAGCGCAGCACGGCAGGCACGACGATGTACGAGGCACTGGCGGATAGCACCATCAACAGTGCGGTATCGCCGAGCGGCAGGTCCAGTACTTTGGCCAATACCAAGGCCAAGGCAGCATGGAAAAAAGGTGAGATCGCCGCGTACAGCACCAGCACCGGTGCTTTGCCCTTGATGTCGGGCAGGCTCTTGGCCACCGCCAGCCCCATATCCAGCAGAAAGAAGGCCAGCATGCCCTTGAACAGGTCGGCCGAGAACGGCTTCATGACCGCTTTGCCAGCGTCACCACTAATGAAGCCAATTGCTAATGAAGCCAGCAGCAGCAAGTGGGTGCCGTTGGTCAGCGACTCATGCAGAATGGCTTTGATTGAGGCGCCGTGGCCCTCGTCAGTGACAACCAGCGAGCCCTGAGCGGTAACGCGTACTCCTTGTGCGCCGGTGGCGTGCTGCCGACGCAGAATATTCGCCAACACCACAGCGACGATAATGGCAGGAGATTCCATCAGCACCATCGCCACCGCCATTTGCCCGCCCACCGGGATCTGCTGCGACTCGACATACTGCATCGCCGTGACAAAAGTGACCGCACTAACCGAGCCGTACGCTGCCGCCACCGCCGCCGCGTCGAATGGCGGCACGAAGCGACGCAGCAGAGAGTAACCAATCACCGGCACGATAAACGCCATCAGCACTGCTGCCAGCAGGCTGGCCATAATGCTGGCAGTCAGTCCGGATTCAGACAACGCAAAACCGCCTTTCAGCCCGAGCGCCATCAACAGGTAAAGCGACAGAAATTTCGCCATCTGAGGCGGCACCTCAAGGTTGGAGCGCAGCAGCCCGGCCAGTAGTCCGAAGGCGAAGAACAAAATTGCCGGGTCGAGAAGGTTTTGCACATGAGACTCCTGAAAATTGTGCGCAATGGTAATTTCCTTGGCTGATTAGGTAAAATCGATTTTTGAATGATAAGCATCAGGAAAAACCTATGAACCTGACTTTTAGACAACTGCGCCTGTTCTTGGCGCTGGCCGATACTGGCAGCGTCAGCGCGGCGGCAAGGGCGCTGCATGTGACGCAGCCGACCGCCTCGATGCAGCTGAAAGAGATCACGCAATCCATCGGCATGCCGGTGTACGAGGTGGTGGGCAAGCGGGTGTTTCTGACCGAAGCTGGCAGGGAATTGGCGGAGACCGCGCGCGCCATCGCTGGCGAATGGGAGGCCCTGCGGCAGAAGTTCGATGCCATGCGCGGCCTGACGCGCGGTCGGCTGCGGGTGGCGCTGGTGAACACCGCGCAGTACTTCATGCCGCGGCTGCTCGGCGGGTTTTGTCAGCAGCATCCGGAGATCGATATCTCTTTGCAGGTGCTGAACCGAGATGGCGTGGTGGCGCGCCTGCGCGATAATCTGGACGACCTCTACATCATGTCGATGCCGCCTGCCGATATCGAGCTGGATGATGATGTCTTCATGCCTAACCCCTTGTTGCTGGTTGCAGCCTCTACCCACCCGTTGGCCAAGAAGCGCAAGCTGCCAATCGAAAAGCTTGCGACTGACCGGTTCATTCTGCGTGAGTCTGGCTCGGGTACGCGAATGGCAACCGAGCAGCTGTTCGCTGCGCAGAGCTTCCGCCCCAACCTGCGCATGGAGCTGGGTAGCAATGAGGCGATCCGGCAGGCGGTTGCAGCAGGACTTGGCGTAGCGGTGCTCTCGCGCCATGCGCTGGAGAGCGGGCAAGGCAACGATGAAGTGGTGGCGCTCGACGTACAGGGTTTCCCTTTGCACTCGCAGTGGCATGTGGTGTCGCCCAAAGGTAAACGGCTGTCGCCCATCGCGAGCGTGTTTCGCGAACATTTACTGCGAGGCAGACGCGGGCGTGATTGATTTTAGCCATGACCGTGCCATGACCGCGCGAGCCGGCCGGGACGGGCTGATACACTCGCGCGCGGGCTGCCGGGTCGATTGCTCAGCGCCGCGAGAGAGGATCAAGCATGGCTTTTAGCAGTTGGCAGATCGCGAACGTATGGCGTGCGCTGGTGCTCGCCTTACCGATCTGCTGTGTGCTTGCGCCGGCCCAAGCCCAAGCCCAAGCGCCGTTGTTCATCGAGTTGGCCGAGCCTTTGCGGCTTGATCAGGCGATACGCTACGCGATTGAACACAACCCGACGCTGGCCGCGGCACGACGCGAGGTGAACGCCACTGACGGCCAGGTGCTGCAGGGCTCGCTGCGGCCGAATCCCGAGTTCATTTATCAGGCCGACGATGTCAGCCGCGCCGGTCGCAGCTCGACTGCCGAGGTGGGCGTGCCATTTGAAACTGCCGGAAAACTCGAAGCCCGTGTGCGCGCCGCCGGCTTGGGACGCGAGGTGGCGCTGGCGGATTTAGGCAGTGCAGAGCTGCGTCTGCGCAGCGCAGTGATCGCGGCATTTTTTGATGTGCTCGCCGCACAGGAACTGAAAACGACCGCCGAAGACAGCGTGCGGCTGGCGCAGCGTGCAACCGATATTGCAGCCAAACGCGTCACAGCAGGGAAAATCTCGCCGGTGGAAGAGACCCGTGCACGCGTGGCAGAGGCGGGCGCGCGCGTGGTGCTTAACCAGAGCGAGAGCGAGCTGCGTAACAGTCGGCGCCGACTCGCCAGCTTGTGGGGTAACACCGTACCGAACTTCACTGAGGCCAGCGGTGATGTGGAGCGCTTGCCGGATGTGCCAGCCACCGAGTTGATTACAAACCGTTTGGCGAGTGCGCCGCAGCTGCGCCGTGCGCAGCGCGAGCTGGAACGCAGAAAGTCGCTAGTGACATTGGAGCAGGCGCGTAGCGTGCCGGATTTTACGGTGAGCGTTGGTGTCAAGCGCAGCCTTGATGTGCCGGGTGAGCAAGCCTTGGTCGCGCTGAAAGTACCGCTACCGATTTTTAATCGCAATCAAGGTAACTTGCAGGAAGCGTTGCGGCGTGAGGATAAAGCGGCCGAAGAACTACAAGCCACGCAGACCGCGTTATCAGCGACCGCCTTGCAGGCGCTGGAAAATGTAAACGCGCGCAGGCGCGACGCAGATTTACTGCGAATGGAAGTACTGCCCGGCGCACGCAGTACCTACGAAGCAGCCACCATCGGCTTTGAAAACGGCAAGTTCAGCTTTCTCGAGGTATTGGATGCGCAGCGCACACTGATCGCGGCTAAATCGCAGTACCTGATTGCATTGGCGAATGTTCATCGGGCGCAGGCTGAGCTGGAAAGTCTGATTGGCGATCTGATCGTCGATAATGCGAAATAAAAAGCAAGAAGGAACAAGCATGCCTATACGCGCTATCGGCAATTTTTACGGACGTTCATCAATCGCCGCTATTGCCGCAGTGTTGGTGGTGGGGGTTGCCGGCGGCGCCATGATTATGTCGATGGAGCGCGGCAAGGGTAGCCGGAAAGATGACGATGCTGCCAAGGTAAAACAGGTAGCTGAGCAGCCAGCCAATACCTCGTCGACGAGTCATGCCAACGAAGTCACGATTGATGATGCGCAGGTTAAGGCTGCGGGTATCGAGATTGCAGCAGTCGCACCAGCCCGTATCGCATCGGTGGTGCAATTCCCGGGCGAGGTACAACTGAATGACGACCGCACAGTACACGTGGTGCCGCGGGTTGCGGGTGTAGCCGAGTCGGTCTCGGTCGCCACCGGTCAGCCGGTGCGTAAAGGTCAGCTTCTGGTTGTTTTTTCCAGTCAGCAGATTTCCGAGCAACGCAGCGCGCTGCAAAGTGCCGAGCGCCATCTGGAACATGTAACGATGGTATTGCAGCGCGAGAAGCGCCTGTGGGAGCAGCGCGTGAGCGCCGAGCAGGATTACCTCGAAGCACAACACGCGGTCGAAGAGGCTGAGATTCGTCGCGATAACGCTGTACAAAAACTGCGCGCACTTGGCGTCAGCCTGAGTGCCAAGGCGCTTAATCGTTTTGAGTTATTCGCCCCTTACGATGGCATCATCGTCGAGCGTAATTTATCGATTGGTGAGGCGGTGAAAGAAGACACGCCGATTTTCACGATTGCTGACCTGAGCACGGTATGGGTAGAGGTCAGTATCCCGGCCAAGGATTTACCGCTGGTGCATGTGGGCGATAAGGTAAAGGTACGTGCTACTGCATTTGATGCAGAAACGATCGGTACCATCGCTTTCATCGGCGCTTTGGTGGGAGAACAAACTCGTATGGCCAAGGCGCGGATTGTGGTCGCAAACACGAAGGGGCTATGGCGGCCGGGTTTGTTTGTGAATGTTGAGGTCAAGGCCACTGATGCCTTGGTGCCGGTAGCAATAAAAAACGACGCCCTACAATCGCTTGGTACGCAGCAGGTGATTTTTATTCGAGATGGCAATCACTTCATACCCCGCCCCGTCACGACGGGCCGCACTGATGGCAAGTACATCGAGATCACCAATGAACTGGCACCCGGTACGCGCTATGCCGCAGCCAACAGCTACGTGATCAAGTCCGAGTTGGCCAAGCAAGCCAGCGAAGACGGCAATTAGAATACGTACCCACCGTTATGTTCGAGCGACTGATACAGGCTTCGATCGCGCAGCGCGTGCTGATTATGTTTGCGTCGCTCATGCTGATTGTGGTGGGGGTATACAGCTACCAGCGCCTGCCAATTGATGCCGTACCTGATATCACTAATGTGCAGGTGCAAATCAATACCTACGCGCCAGGCTATTCCCCACTCGAGACAGAGCAGCGAATTACTTTCCCGGTAGAGACCGTGATGGCCGGACTACCCGGTCTGCAGCAGACACGATCCTTGTCGCGCTACGGTTTGTCGCAGGTAACGGTCATCTTTAGTGAAGACACCGATTTGTTTTTTGCGCGCCAATTAGTGAACGAGCGCGTAGCACAAGCGCGCGAGCGCTTACCCGCCGGGCTCACGCCTGCGCTGGCACCTATCGCGACTGGGTTGGGCGAAATTTATCTCTGGACGGTCGAGGCCGACAAAGGCGCAACCAAGCCAGATGGCACGCCTTACACCGGCACCGATTTACGCGAGATCCAGGATTGGGTGATCAAGCCGCAGTTACGCACGGTGGCTGGTGTCACCGACATCAACTCGATCGGTGGCTATGTCAAAGAGTACCAGGTGGCGCCCAGCCCTGAGCGCCTGGCTGCGGTGGGTATATCGATGGCAGAGTTGGTGCACGCCATTGACCGGAATAATCAAAATGCCGGTGCGGGTTATATAGAAAAACGCGGCGAGCAATATCTGGTGCGCGTGCCGGGGCAATTGCGTACGGTAGATGATATTCGTGATGTGATCGTCAAAAACGAGGCGGGCGTTCCGGTGCGAGTGCGTGATCTGGCAGAAGTCGGTATTGGCCGCGAGCTGCGCACCGGCGCCGTCACGCTCAATGGTGAGGAAACCGTGCTCGGCACAGTATTCATGCTGATCGGCCAAAACAGCCGCAACGTGTCACAGGCGGTTGATAAGCGCATGAAAGACATCAACCGTAATCTACCGAAAGGTGTACGTGCGGTGACGGTATATGACCGTACCAATCTGGTCGATAAAGCGATCGCCACTGTGCAAGCGAATTTGCTCGAGGGCGCCGCGCTGGTGATTGCGGTGCTGTTTGTATTTTTGGGTAATTTGCGTGCCGCCTTGATTACTGCTGCGGTGATTCCGTTAGCGATGTTATTTACGCTAACAGGCATGGTGCAGCAAAAAGTCAGTGCCAACCTGATGAGCTTGGGCGCTTTGGATTTTGGCATCATTGTTGATGGCGCGGTCGTGATTGTAGAGAACTGCATACGCCGGCTGGCACACGCGCAGCAGCAGTTCGGTCGCACACTTACTCGCGATGAGCGATTCCATGAAGTATTCGAAGCCGCGCGCGAGTCGCGCCGGCCATTACTGTTCGGGCAATTCATCATCATCGTGGTGTATCTACCGATTTTTGCGTTATCGGGTATCGAAGGAAAAATGTTTAACCCGATGGCATTCACTGTTGTTACCGCGTTGTTGGCAGCGATGCTGCTATCCGTAACTTTTGTGCCAGCGGCTGTGGCGTTGTTTGTGACAGGGCGCGTCAGCGAAAAAGAAAATATCCTGATGCGGTTGGCGCGGCAGTATTACCTGCCGCTATACGATTGGGTGATGCAGGCCAAGGCACTGGTACTGACCGTAGCAGCGGTACTGGTCGTGCTGTGCGGTTTGCTGATGATGCGTTTAGGGAGTGAATTTATCCCTAATCTGAATGAAGGCGACTTGGCAGTACAAACCATACGCGCGCCTGGCATTAGTTTGACTCAGGCGGTGGAGATGCAGGGGCAGATTGAGCGCACTTTGATTCAGAAGTTTCCTGAAATTGAGCGGATGTTCACGCGCATCGGTACTGCCGAGATTGCGACTGATCCCATGCCGCCGAGTTTGTCTGATGGCTACATCATGCTCAAGCCCATTGAGCAATGGCCGGAGCCACGCAAAACACGTGACGAGTTATTGCAAGCGATTAGCGATACAGTCTGGAAAATCCCTGGTAATAACTATGACTTCTCTCAACCGATTCAGCTACGATTCAACGAGCTGATTTCCGGAGTACGAAGTGATGTGGCGATCAAGGTGTTTGGTGATGATATGGATCAGTTACATCACCTTGGTGAGGAAATTGCTGCGCGTATTACGCGTGTACAGGGAGCGGCCGAGGTCAAGGTTGAACAAACTACCGGCTTACCTGTTCTATCAGTGAATATCGATCGCCAGAAAGCAGCGCGTTATGGCTTGAATGTGACTGACATTCAAGACGTGGTAGCCGCGGCGGTGGGTGGCAGTCGTAGCGGTACTTTATTCGAGGGTGATCGCCGCTTTGATATCGTGGTACGCCTGCCGGAGACGCTACGTACAGATATTGACGCGATTCGCCGTCTGCCGATTAATCTGCCTCATTCAGGCAAACACGGTGGATTCATTCAGCTGTCTGAAGTCGCCGAGTTACATCTCGCCCCGGGTCCGAATCAGGTCAGCCGCGAAAATGGTAAACGCCGTGTGGTGGTGATGGCGAATGTGCGTGGTCGTGATGTCGGCTCATTCGCGGCCGAGGCCGAGCAACGGCTGGCTGACCTTAAACTACCCACCGGCTACTGGATCAGTTGGGGCGGTACTTTTGAAAATCTGCAATCTGCAGCAAAGCGCTTGCAGGTGGTGGTGCCGGCAGCGCTGCTGCTGGTCTTCCTGCTGCTGTATGCCGTGTTCGGCAACCTGAAAGATGGCCTGCTGGTATTCACTGGTATTCCGTTTGCGCTGACGGGCGGCGTACTTGCGCTGTGGTTGCGTGATATTCCATTATCTATCTCTGCGGCGATTGGTTTTATTGCACTCTCGGGTGTGGCTGTATTAAATGGTTTGGTGCTGATCAGCTTTATCCGTAGCCTGAGCGAACAAGGGTATGACTTGAACAACGCGATACGTGAGGGTACGCTCACGCGCCTACGTCCGGTACTCATGACCGCATTGGTCGCTTCGCTAGGATTTTTACCGATGGCGATCGCCACCGGTACCGGTGCCGAGGTGCAGCGGCCACTGGCAACGGTGGTGATCGGCGGTATATTGTCGTCGACCATGTTGACCCTGTTGGTGCTGCCCTTGCTGTATGACTTGGTGCATCGGCAGAGGTCTTCCCGTTTGTCTTGATGGCGTCATCAACGGCGTCATCATTGACGTGCGCGCGATGGTCTGATTAAGCCGACTCCGGAGCATCACTTGAGACTCGCACTACTGTCTGATCTGCATGCTAACTTGCCAGCGCTTGAGGCCTGCCTGGCCGATGCACACGCGCGCGGCGTAACCCATCATGCGATCCTGGGTGATATCGTCGGCTACGGCCCGCACCCGGCGCAGGTGATTGAGCGTTGTCTGTCGCTGCAACAAGCGGGTGCGGTGGTCTTGCGAGGGAATCATGATGACCCCACACCTATACCGATGGGTAATCGCTGGGGAGACCTGACTTCAGCCTACACGTATCATCAGCTCTCTGATCAGCAGCGCGCGTGGCTGACGCAGCTACCACTGACCGCGCTCATGCAAAATATTTTTCTGGTACATGCAACTGCTGAAGCACCTGAAAAATGGCATTACGTGCTGGATGAATTGATGGCAGAGCGGAGCCTGAATGCCTTGAGCCATGATCCCGAAATTCGCTATGTGTTCGGTGGCCATGTGCATCACCAGTCGCTCTATTATCAAGGTACTGGCCGTCGCTTGATGCAGTTTACGCCACGTGCTGGCGTTGCGATTCCGGTCAGCCCGCATCGGCGATGGCTTGCCACGGTAGGTTCGGTGGGCCAGCCACGCGATGGTGATACTCGCGCCAACTACGCGTTACTTGATGTGATCGCAAAAACGCTGACCTTTCACCGCGTTAGCTATGACCACCGCTCAGTAGCACAAGAAGTTCGTGACGCTGGCTTACCGGAAGTATTGGCCGACCGTCTGGAGCGCGGACGATGAGTCGTCTTGAGCAGGGCAGCGAACTCGACGGTTTTCGTATCGGCCCGCTGCTGCACGCAGGTGCAATGGCCCGCATCTATCAAATCACTTACGCCGACGGTCGTGAATCACTATTCCCGATGGTGATGAAAGTGCCGCTGATGCGCGAGGGCGACGGCGCTGAAAATATTGTCAGCTTTGAGATTGAGCATCAGCTGCTCCAGATATTGCAGGGTCCGCACGTACCGCGCTTCGTTGCAGCTGGCGATCTGGACCGCACCCCCTACCTCGCGATGGAGTATCTGCAAGGAACAACGGTCGACGCGTGGCTGAAAAAATTCAGGCTGGCCAAGCAAGCGGTCTCGGTGGAAGCGATTGCGCATGTCGGTGCTGCGCTCGCGGAGGCTGCACATAGTTTGCATCAGCAAAATGTCTGTCATCTCGATCTGAAGCCGGCAAATGCCTTACTGCTCGATGACGAGCGCATCGTGCTGCTGGATTTTGGTTTGTCGTGTCATGCAGATTATCCCGACTTGATGTCGGAAGAGTTTCGTAAAGCCGTCGGTTCGCCAGCATGGATCGCGCCGGAGCAAGTCGTGGGTGTGCGAGGTGATCCGCGCTCCGATGTATTCGCTATAGGTGTGATGTTGTACGAGATGGCAACCGGTGAGTTGCCGTTTGGTTTTCCGGTGACGCAAGGCGGACTTCGTCAGCGCCTGTGGATGAGCCCACGGCCACCGCGAGCGTGGCGCGCTGACTTACCGGAGTGGTTGCAAGAGATTATCTTGCGCTGTCTCGAGCCACAAGCCGAGCAGCGCTATCCTTCCGCTGCGCATCTGATGTTTGATTTGCGCAATCCCGATCAAGTGCAGATCACCGAGCGCGGAAAGCAACTACGTGGTCGCGGATTCTGGTGGCATCTCAAGCGCTGGCTACGCGCCGCAGGTATGCAGTACCAACCAAGCCCGCTGCCGACCCAGCAGATTCATGAGGTACCGATTGTGATGGTGGCGCTGCCGCATGATGATATTGGCGATAGCGTGATGATTGCGTTGCGCCAGGCGACCGTGCGCTCACTGGGTACCCGACCCGGCGCGCGGCTGGCGATCGTCACGGTTATTAGCGGTAGTGTGACCAGTAATGCAAAAGAACGCAGCGAAACCTGGCTGATTCGACATCACTTGGCGGCATTTAAAAAATGGGCTGAGGGCATCGACCTGACAGGTCATCAGATTTCATTTCATGTATTAGAGTCAGGCGATGTAGCGCAAGCCTTATTACGCTATGCCGAGGGGAACAAGGTGAGCTTGATTATTATGGGAGCAGCAACGCAGGGATTATCACTGCAGCGGTTTGTAGCGACCGTGCCGATCAAGGTGGCAATGCATGCGCCGTGTACCGTGATTCTGGTGAAACAGCCGACAGCTTTGCAGCAGTGGCCGGCAGCCTGACTTTGAATTAATGTCGCGTCAGGCCTGCTCAGCGACTTCAGTCGCTTCAGCGCTCGCTTCTGCCACAGCCTCGGATGCACTTTCGGGCGATGACTGCTCGCTGTCGTTCGACAGCGCATGCACCTCGTCAACCACTTTACTCGGTACAAACTGACGCATTTGCAGCGAGCGCGCAGTTCTCTCGCCAAGCTCAGTGAGTGCATAGACGCCGCGCAAAGGCCGCAGGTAACCCAGCTTGATCAGGTGGTAGACCTGCTGCTCGCGCCCTTGGGCATCGGTCATGACATCATGCTGCTCAAACAGCCGGATGATGAGCTGAATATCGGAAAGCGAAAGGATGTGCATCGCATCCTCCGAGAAAGTTAGTACAAAATTGATAATATTTTTACATCAACTTGATTATATGCCAGCGTAAAACCATTTTCATTGTGCTCGGCACGCCCATTACCGCTATTACGGCGGCGCAGATTGGCAGATAATGATCACAGTTTTGGAGACCTGTTATGCCAGCAATAGGCACCTCATCAGATCAGTATCAGAACCGTGATCCGGCGCTCACCACGTATCGCCGCAATACGGCAGCTCCTGAGTTGCGTCAGGCTATGGCGGAGCGTTCCGAAGATCGTTCCAAAGCGGCCGCGGTCGAGCGCCGTCAGGTCGAGGGCCGCAGCTCGCTTGATCCCTCGCCACCACCGGCACAGCGTGCCGCACAAATTAACACGCCGCGCAGCGTTCAGGCGGCCACCACCGCCACCACACCAGCTACTGCGCAAACCAAGCTGGCCGGTGCTGCGGGCGCAGGCCCGGTTGATCCGCGCGATCTGGTGACACCGCCGAAGGTCATGCACTCGCTGTATGAGCCACCGACTCGCCTGAAGCGCGAGCATGATGATCGACATTCCATGATTACCGGTGGTACCGTCGATGTTCGCGTTTAAAGCCTGGCTTGTTTGGCTGCTTGATGCATGACTATCGTACTCATGAGATAGTCTTTGACGCACATACCCGAGACACTACAAATACATAAACAATGAAACCTGTTGATCCCAAAGCCGTCACCGATATTGGTGTGCGTGCCGACGCCGACTGGCTGCAGACGCACTGGATGCCCTATACCGGCAACCGGGAATTCAAGACCAATCCACGCTTGATGGTGTCGGCTGATGGCGCCTATTACACCGATGCCGATGGCCGCCGCGTTTTTGATGGTCTCTCGGGTTTGTGGTGTACCGGGCTGGGTCACCGTCGTCCAGAGTTAATTGAGGCGGTTAGCCGCCAAATGAGTACCCTGGATTTCATGCCGCCGTTTCAGTTTGGTCATCCGCAGTCATTTGCGCTGGCCAATCGCATGCAAAGTTTTTTGCCCGAGGGTTTGGGGCATGTATTTTTTACCGGCTCAGGTTCGGAAGCAGCAGATACCTCATTAAAAATGGCGCGGGCTTATTGGCGCGCCAAAGGCAAGGGTTCCAAGACGCGATTCATCGGCCGCGAGAAGGGCTACCACGGTGTGAACTTCGGCGGTATCTCGGTGGGCGGTATTGTTGGTAACCGCAAGCTGTTCGGCCAAGGCGTCGAGACTGATCATCTTCCGCACACACAATTACCGCAAAATGCGTTTTCGCGTGGCATGCCGCAGCAGGGCGTTGAATTAGCCGATGACTTGCTGCGCCTCATTAACTTGCATGATGCATCGAATATCGCGGCGGTGATTGTCGAACCCTTCTCAGGTTCTGCGGGTGTTGTAGTGCCTCCTGTCGGATACTTGCAGCGCTTGCGTGAGATTTGTACTCAGCACGATATTCTGCTGATATTTGATGAGGTGATTACCGGCTTTGGCCGCTCCGGTGCATGGACCGGTGCAGCCGCGTTTGGTGTGACGCCCGATATTCTCAATTGTGCCAAGCAGATTACCAATGGTGTGCAACCGCTCGGCGCAGTGATAGTCAAGCCGGAAATTTACGATACCTTCATGCACGCTGATGCGCCGCATTATCTGGTTGAATTCCCGCATGGGTATACCTACTCGGCGCATCCGGTAGCATGCGCAGCCGCTCTGGCAACGCTTGATCTGCTTGAGCAAGAGAACGCTGTTGATCGAGTGAACACGCTCGCACCGTACTTTGAACAAAAAGTCCATGCGCTGCGCGGTTGCAAGCATGTGACGGATATTCGTAATTTTGGTTTGGCCGCTGGTTTTACCTTGGCGCCCGCGCCCGGCGAGCCCGCCAAGCGACCGTATGAGGTGGGCATGACGATGTGGAAGCAGGGCTTCTATGTGCGCTATGCCAACGACACGGTGCAACTAGCGCCACCCTTCATCTCAACCGAAACAGAAATCGATCGCTTGGTCGACGCACTTGGGGAAGCATTCAACGCACTCGCCCCCTGACGTACACCCCTCATTTTTCTCTCATCATGCAAATACTAGGTCACCTGATTCAAGGTGTCGCCCATCATGGCGGCACGCGTACCCAAGCCGTTTACAACCCTGCCACTGGCGCCGCGATTCGTAGCCTGCAACTCGCTGACAAAGCCACGGTAGAGCAGGCTATCGCTTCTGCGCAGGCGGCTTTCCCTGCGTGGCGTGCAACACCGCCGCTGAAGCGCGCGCGCGTCATGAGTAAACTCAAAGAGCTGCTCGAGCAAAACGCTGAGCAGATCTGCGCGCTGATTACCGAAGAGCACGGCAAGGTGCTGGCCGATGCCATGGGTGAGCTGCAGCGTGGTATCGAGAATGTGGAATATGCAAGCTACGCGCCAGAGCTGTTAAAAGGTGAGCATAGTAAAAATGTCGGCGTCGGCATTGACGCCTGGAGCGAGTTTCAGCCGCTGGGTGTGACCGCAGGAATTACGCCTTTTAATTTTCCGGCGATGGTGCCGCTGTGGATGTGGCCGATGGCGGTTGTGTGCGGTAACACTTTCATTCTCAAGCCCTCCGAGCGTGATCCCTCATCCGCTATGTTGATTGCGGAGCTTGCGCTGCAAGCCGGTTTGCCGCCGGGTGTACTGAATGTGGTGAACGGTGATAAAGAAGCGGTTGATGTTTTACTGGCTGACGAGCGTGTAAAAGCTGTATCGTTTGTCGGCTCCACACCGATCGCACAAGCGATTTACGGAACCGGCTGCGCAAATGGCAAGCGCGTACAAGCACTGGGTGGTGCCAAGAATCACGCGATTGTGATGCCAGATGCTGATATACCGAATGCAGTAAGCGCGATGATGGGCGCTGCTTATGGCTCTTGTGGTGAGCGTTGTATGGCAGTACCTTTGATCGTCGCGGTTGGTGATGATACCGCTGACAAAATGATCGAGGGCTTAAAAGCAGAGATCGCACGCATGACGATTGGCCCCGGTACTGACCCTAAGAGTGACATGGGTCCGCTTGTTACCCGCGCGCATTTCGAGAAGGTAAAGGGCTATGTTGATACCGGTGTCGCTGAGGGTGCCAAGCTGTTAGTTGATGGGCGTGGCATCAAGGTGAGCGGGCATGAAGAAGGATTTTTCCTCGGGCCTTGCTTGTTCGATCATGTGAAGCCGCACATGACGATTTATCTTGAAGAGATTTTTGGCCCGGTGCTGGGCATCGTTCGTGTCGCCTCTTTACAAGAGGGTATGGATTTAATTGATGCGCATGAGTACGGCAATGGTACCTGTATCTTTACGCGTGACGGAGAAGCCGCGCGCTACTTCACCGACAATATTCAAGTTGGCATGGTGGGGGTGAATGTCCCACTACCGGTACCCGTGGCGTATCACTCATTCGGCGGCTGGAAGCGATCGCTATTTGGTGATCTGCACGCCTACGGGCCGGACGCTGTGCGCTTTTACACAAAACGCAAAGCGATTACGCAGCGCTGGCCCTCAGCCGGGGTGCGTGAGGGGACGGTATTTTCGTTTCCGTCGAGTCGCTAATTTTTTATACGCCAGCGACGTTTTGATTGAGAGTTAGATTACCAAGTGCCGGTGTTGGGCATAGAAACCCACGGCTCTGCCGGCGGTAGCGGCTGCCCGCGCTGCAAAAGCTCGATCGAGACATTGTCAGGTGAGCGAACAAACGCCATGCGGCCATCGCGTGGCGGGCGCAGTATGGTGACGCCGTGTGATTGAAGTCGTTCGCATAGCGCGTACACATCATCAACCGCATAGGCAAGGTGACCGAAGTTGCGCCCGCCGCTTAGTTCTTCCGGATCCCAGTTGTAGGTCAGCTCAACCTGCGCCTCTTCATCGCCTGGTGCAGCGAGAAAAACCAGAGTAAATCGCCCGCCGGGATACTCTTGCGACCGCAAGACCTCAAGGCCTAATGCGTCGCGGTAGAACTTGATCGAAGCGTCGAGGTCGCTGACGCGAACCATGGTGTGAAGATATTTCATAATGGTCGTGGCTCAATTCGTAAATCAATGAGAGACCACATTGTAGCGCGCGCCGAGGCCACCCTCAGCGCGTACGGGATAGCAGAGGTCAGCTTAAAACCTGTGCTCTTGCGCTATCTAATTGCGGCTTTACACCGGCTAATACTTTCGATAAGCAAGAAAACTCGCGCGCGATGCGTTGAAATAATTCATCCATCGGCCGCGTCGCCATCGCAGCGTAGGCGTATGCTGCCTGACCAAGTTTTTCATAGTAATCGCGGCTGGTAAGGCGAGCACGACGTACATCCCAAGCATCGACGATTAAGCAGCTGTCACCGATCTGACGAAAATCTTCGCGTGTGCGCGCTTTATTAAACTCAAGGCAGATCACGTCGGGGGGAAATTCAGCGTTGCGAAAGTTACGCGCAACCATGTACACCAAATAAGCCTCAAGTTCTTCATCGAGATTAACCTTGCTGCGGCTCTCGCATTCCATCACGATTTCCCAGCTGGCGCGAATATACGGTTGAAAATCCATGCTCGGTCCTCCTTGTTGAACTAAGAAATTAATACCGAACGATGAAGCAAGCAACAGTAATTCGACATGACTGCGCTAGCACTCAAATACGTCGACTGCTGCTCCAACATCACCACAGCGTACTGCGACTGCAAGACCCTCTGCTGAATTACCTTGGCCACCTGGGCGCTTGTCCATAAACCGACATGACGCCTCTGGCCACTGCATTAAATGTGCCTGCTATTTTTTGCGCACAGTGATATTCAAATAGTTTTCAAAAGATTATCTTTGTTCCGCCGCCTCTCAGGAGTTGATCGACGGCGCTGCCTGATTCATTTATATTTCCGCAATCAAGACTGCAGCCAGAGCTACTGCTGTCGATTCATAATGCGGTTGCCGCGTAAGCGCGGTCTTGCTCACCCCACATTCGACCATGGCAGAAGAAGAGAAAAAGCCCGAAGACGAAGCCGCAGCGGCGCCGCCCGCCGAGGGCGCGCCGGAAGACCCGCCTGCCGAGGAACCGAAACCGCCGGTTATCTGGAAGAAGGTCGAGGAGGAGGGGCACGCGGGCGCGCACGGTGGTGCGTGGAAGATTGCGCTGGCCGACATGATGACCGCCATGATGGCGTTCTTCCTGCTGATGTGGTTATTGGGTGCAACGCCCGAAGAGCAGCGTATCGGCATTGCCGAATATTTTCAGCCTACCGAATTGAAGGTATCGGGCTCGGGCGAAACCGCAGGCTCGAACGGCATGTTCGGCGGTCGCTCAATGATTGACCCAGAGACGCTGCCAATGGATCCCAAGCAGCAGGCCTTAATCGAGCGGGTGACCCCACGTGCCGAAGCCGGTAAGGGCGAAGACAACGGTACCTCGCCGGACGATAAACCGAACCCTAAATACGGCAAAAATCTGAGCGAAGCAGAAAAACAAAAAATCGCCGAACAAGCCGAGCGCGAAAAGCTCGACAAGCTCGAGCAAGAAATCACCGAGAACTTGTCGCTCAGTAGAACCTTGGCAGATCTGAAAAATCAGGTGCAGTTCACGCGAGAGAAAACCGGTCTGCGAATCGACATTATCGACAAAGCCAATTTCTCAATGTTCGGCAATGGTAATGCTGCGATGGACCCGCGGGCGCGTGCGCTCATTAGTGAGGTAACGCGTTCGCTTGCGAATATGCCGAACAAGTTGGCCGTAAAGGGTCACACCGACAGCACACCTTTCCCCGAGGGTAGCGAGCGAACCAACTGGTCGTTATCGATAGAGCGTTCTGAGGCGACGCGCCGAATGCTGGAGCAAGGCGGTATCGGCAGTGGTCGTATCGTTCGCATAGAAGGCGTCGCAGATACTGCGCCGTTCAATCCGCAAAATCCTGCAGACCCGCGTAATCGGCGGATTAGCATTACGGTGCTGTATAACGACCCGCCTCTCGAGAAATAAAGCGCCTTCACCACAAGGTCGCTGGCGTTGTTGGTGATGCCTCGCCGTACGTCATGTACTGTCTTCGACATCCCCGTCTAGCCAGCAACCTTGTGGTGAAGGCTTATTCGGGCTGTTTGGTCGCTGGCGTTGTTGGTGATGCCTCGCCGTACGTCATGGTCTGTCTTCGACATCCCCGCCTAGCCAGCAACCTTGTGGTGAAGGCTTATCAGGGCTGTTTGGTCGCTGGCGTTGTTGGTGATGTCTCGCCGTACCTCATTCCTTAAATCGCTTGATCATCCAAGCGTACATACCTGCGCCGAATAATAACGAGGCAGCGGCGACATCAATAGCCCAGGCAAATCCGGTGGCATGATCGGATGCGCGCGCTAGCATCGCAGCCGCAACCGGCGGACCGATTATCTGCCCGAGCGCGAACGCACCAGACAACAAGCCGATGATGGCCGGCGCTGATTGCGGATGGAGCTGGCGACCCAGCTGCATGGTAAAAAATGTGATTGCGGTGAAAGGCAAGCCGACCAATACGCTACCAATAGCAAAGCCGGCGAGTGTGGGTACCCAATTAACGATCACGACACCGAGTGATTGCATCAGGTAGCACCCGATTAACAGGAGTCGTTGATCGAAGCGCGATGGTATGCGCGATGCGAGTAATGCACCGAGCGCAACGGCAATGCCGAGTAATGGCCAGAACAGGTCCAGCCACACTGAACCCGGCAGTGCGGCGCGGGCTATTACAGGTAAAAAGGTTGCAGTGATGATGTAGCCAAAGCCGGCTAATCCATAGGCCAGCACGAGCGTCGCTTTTTCAGCGTTGGAGCCACCGTGAGCCAGCCCTGCTGCGTTTGCTGTTAGCGGTGCGTGCAGGCCATCATCCGTATGAAATATCGGCCACAGCAGCAACGTAATCACCAAGGCCAGCAAGGCGAATGCGAGCCACCCCCAGCTGGAAGGCCAGGCCAGCTGAACCATGACACTGGCTAACAAGCCGCTACAGGTGATGCCTATACCCGGGCCCATGTAAATGATGCCGCCCGCCGACGGGCGGTTGAGTTGCGCCAAATGCGCAAGGCACCAGGTAGAGGTGTACACAAAGCCGATCGCCGTAGTGATGCCGGTGATGAATCGTAGCCACGGCCATGCCTCGGGACTATCGAGCGCCATGGTGGCAGTCAGCACACAGGTCAGGGTGAGGCCGAGTTTGATCATGCTGGAAGAGGGCAGCGTGGGCCATGACCAGCGCACCCATAGCGCGGGCTGGAAGGTACATAGCAGCGCACCGATGAGGTAACCAAGATAGTTGGCGCTAGCCAGCCAGCTCGCCGCTGCAATATCCAGCAGATTTTCTTGCAGCATGAGCGGCATCAGTGGCGTGAAGGCGAAGCGACCAATGCCCATGGCCACTGCCAGCGACAGGGCGCCGGCAATCGCGATTCGCAGCGCGGATGGCGCCTGTGGTGCGGTCGTGCTCAGAATGGTGCGTTATCTGTGCGCTTGCACGTGCCGTGGATCAGATCCAGACGCTTGCCACCATCAAGGTCCAGCCATTGCTTGAACTCGCCGGTGCGGCGATCAAGTGTGACGTGTTCACCAATGATGACCACGCCGTGCCGCTTGAACATCGCAGGCCGATGTAGTTCGAGCAGATCGCCTTGCGCTTTAAGGGTGCCTTTACGGTTGAGCGAGATGGTGTACTCGCCTGCGTAGGCACCGGTACCCTCTTCGAAATTGAATGTCGCTGGTACCGGCATGCGGCTGGTTTCAAACGGGGGCGTTAATTTTTCACCAGGGCGGCTGATCTCGACATCGCAAATGACCTCAAGCACACCTTTATTTTTATACTTGGCCGTCTTTGCATTCCCGCCGAAATCCAGCGCGATCAGGCCAGCAAAATGCGCCGCCGCGATTAGCCCGACGGTGATCGCGATACCCACGAGAATAGCGATGACCTTACTCATTCGCGTTCTCCTTTAGTGACAGCAGTTGGTACGATGAGCTGACAGCTTACATGGTCTAGCAGTCCGTCGCAGGCATCTTCGATCAGATCTAGCACCTGCTGAAAACCGCTCTCACCACCATAGTACGGGTCAGGTACCACGGCGGCGTCGTGGCGACGGCAGAATTCAGTCAGTCGACGCAGCTTGCGGCGGTGCGCTGGCGGGCAGCGTTGCTCGGCTAATGCAAGGTTATCCCAGTCCATTGCCAGCAGAAGATCATGCTGTTCGAAATCTTGCGCGGTGAGTTGCCGTGCGCGCAGGTCGGATAAATCATAGCCCCGGTCGGCGGCGGCGCGCTGGCTACGGCGGTCAGGCGGTTCGCCCGGGTGGTAATTGTGCGTGCCGGCTGAGCTTACCTGTACCTGCTGCGCCAGCCCTGACATGTGTACCTTGTGACGAAAAACACCGTGCGCAGTTGGGCTACGGCAGATATTGCCCATACATAGAAACAGCACGCTAAAGCGCACATCGGTCAGCGACGCAATGGAACTTGTATCTGTGTGGGCTTTGTTCTGCATACTCGGCCCGCTACAAGGTGCAATAGCCATGCAGCACCTCGGCTGCCATGAGCACAAAAGGTTTTCGCTCGCCCGGCTCTTGTAATCGTACTTCGAAGTACTGGCTCTGCACCCGACCACCTGAGCGTACCGACAAAATTTTGTAACTGGTGTTGGCCGAGCCACGATCAACGACGCTAATCTTGAAGCCGCTGTTATTGACATAGCGGCCCATCATGGTGCCCGACTCACGCTGCACAATAAACTCGGCGCCTGACACGTTTTCATAGTAATTCTTTTTGCCAGCCAGCGGATTCAGGCTTCCGTCAGCCGCGACCTCTGAAGCACCTACGATGGTACAACTCAGATCACCCGAGGCGTGGGCTACGCCACAGCAGGCAATAGCGGTTGATAGCAGCGCACCAACAAAATTTTGATGGGCTTGAACGCGTGGTTGTCGCTCAGCAGTGGCTCGGATGAAAATAGCTTGCATCATGATGCTTTCAGCGTCTGTTGCAGCCAGCGACTGATGTCATCCACTTCCTCTGCACATACTGAGTGCTGCATCATGTATTCATGCCACTCGACGTGATAACCAAGCTGCTGTAGCAGATCGCGCGATGCCTCAGCCCGATTAATGAGAACTACGCCGTCGCCACGGCCATGCGCCATAAAGATCGCCGTATCTTGGTTAGCAGCATGGCGCTCGTCGGCAATGGTATCCGCAAGCGGCAGGTAGCCCGATAAACACATCAGCCCGGCGAGTCGTTGCGGATAGCGTAAACCGGTTTGCAGCGCCATCGCGCAGCCTTGCGAAAAACCAGCCAATACGATCCGCTCTGCGGGAATACCACGCGCAATTTCTCGCGCTATCAAGTCATCGATACGCTGCTGAGAGGTGCGCAGGCCTTGGGCATCCTCACGCCGCACCAGATCCATACCGAGAATGTCGTACCAGGCCCGCATCACGTAGCCGTTATTGATGGTGACCGGCATGGTCTCGGCATGCGGAAACACAAAACGAATACCGGTACAACCAGATAAATCCAGCTCACGCACAATCGGCGCGAAGTCATGCCCGTCTGCGCCGAGCCCATGCATCCATATCACAGCAGACTGTGGCGATGGCGCAGTCTCGATCTCGATGGTTTCCAGAAAAGGGAGTGTGCTCATAGTGCCGCCTTATTTGCTGCGTATTGCTGACTTTGGTCGAAACGCTTTGCAGATTGCCTCATTAGTCTCAACATAAGGCCCGCCAATCAGATCGATGCAATAAGGCACAGCAGCGAAAATCCCCGCCACTAGCGTGTTGCCGTCTGAGTCTTTGAGTCCTTCCAGTGTCTCGCGGATTGATTTCGGTTGGCCGGGCAGGTTCATGATCAGCGCTGCGTGATCATCGCATTCGCGGATCACTGCCACCTGTCTCGACAAGATGGCGGTAGGTACGAAGCGCAGACTAATCTGGCGCATCTGCTCACCGAAGCCCGGCATGGGTTTGGTCGCCACTGCCATGGTTGCCTCGGGCGTGACATCACGACGCGCAGGGCCAGTACCACCGGTAGTCAGAACCAAATCGCAGCCGACTTCATCCACCAGTGAGATGAGTGTTTGCTCTATCGTGGCCTGATCGTCCGGGATCAGGCGGGTTTCCATTTGCCAGGGGCTCGTCAGTGCCTGACTAAACCAATCGCGTAAAGCAGGCACGCCTTGATCTTCATAGACACCGCTGGATGCTCGATCAGAAATCGATACCAGGCCAATGACTAATTCATCAGGATGCGTTCTCGTTTTCTTCATGGTCGTGTGATGCTGCCGTATCGTCGGCAGCCGCATCATTGGTTGGGGTGTGTAATGACTTCAGTATTTGGAAGATCTCGCGGTAGGCCTTCGGCGGTTTGTTTTCTGCCTGCTCTTTACGCGCATTACGGATCAGCGTACGTAGTTGCTGTACATCGAGCGATGGGTACTGGCTGCATAAATCAGTGAGCGCTTTGTCCTCAGCGAGCAAACGCTCACGCTGACGCTCGATCGCATGCAGCGCTGCCGCCTCGGCCTTGGAAGTGCCGCGCCATCCATCGACTGTTTTCTGGATGATGGCAACTTCGTCTTCGCTTAGCGTGCGCATCTTTTTTCCGACGAATTGCAGCTGCCGACGACGACCCTCGTGGCTGCTGATCTGTTGGCACGCAAGGATCGCCTCCAGCACATCTTCCGGCATCGGGACTTTTTTGACGCGATCACGCGGGGCATCCACCAGTGCCTCGCCAAGCTTTTGCAGCGCGGTCATCTCGCGCTTGAGCTGAGACTTGGATGGGCGATCGTACTTCTGCTCGAATTCGCTGGATTGGAACCCGACCGAGCCGCGGTTGGCGTTAGGCATGGGGGACGGCCGATTGAAAAATGCAACGACTGCTATGATAACCGCTTTGATCTTGTCCCGAGAGAACCCCGCATGAACCCTGATATCTTCACCCATACCCAACAACAGCTGAGAGAGCTTGCCGCAGACGTGTTGCGCATTGCCAAACAAAAGGGCGCATCGGATGCAGTGGTCGAGCTCAGCGAGGGGCAGGGGCTGTCGGTGAGTGTGCGCAAGGGTCAGGTCGACACGATTGAGCAGAATAAAGATAAAGGTATTGGCGTCACTATTTTTTTGGGGCAGGGCCGTGCGATTCGGCGGGGTAATGCAAGCACCTCTGATTTTTCATTGAAGTCGCTGCAGCAAACAGTAGACGCGGCCTACGATATTGCGCGTTTTACCGCAGAAGATGATTGCGCTGGCCTGCCTGACGAGGACACGCTGGAACTGTCGCCCAACGATCTTGATTTGTTTCACCCTTGGCCGATTAATGCAGATCAGGCGGTACAAATTGCGCTTTCCTGTGAAGCGGCCGCATTCGCTGTCGACAAGCGCATCACCAACAGTGAGGGTGCCGCAGTGCATGCGCAGCAGTCACATTTTGTATTGGCCAATTCGCGTGGCTTTATGGGTGGCTACCCATACACGCGCCACTCGATCTCGGTATCACCGATCGCCGGCCGGGGTAAGCACATGCAGCGTGATGACTGGTATAGCTCCGACCGTAATCCTGAAAAGCTTGCGGCCCCCGAGGCCATCGGGCGTTATGCGGCAGAGCGGGCACTGGCGCGTTTGAATGCGCGCCAGCTCGATACACGCAAATGCCCCGTGCTATTTGAGGCGCCGCTTGCAGCCGGCTTGCTGGGCGCATTTGTGCAGGCCGTCTCGGGTGGCGCGCTCTATCGAAAATCAACATTCCTGACCGATTCAATGGGTACCCAAGTATTCGGCAGCGATATCCGGATCGTCGAAGACCCCTCAATACCGAGCGCGACGGGTTCTGCGCCATTTGATGAGGAAGGTGTGCGGGTACAGGCGCGTGATGTTGTGAGCGCAGGCGTGGTACAAGGGTACTTCTTGTCGACATATTCTGCGCGCAAGCTCGGCATGAAAACTACTGGTAATGCCGGTGGCTCGCATAATCTTCAACTGCTGTCGTCTCGCACGCGTGCGAATGATGATTTCGTGGCCATGCTGAAAAAAATGGGCAGTGGCTTACTGGTCACCGAGCTGATGGGGCATGGCATCAACTATGTCACCGGTGATTACTCACGTGGTGCGTCCGGTTACTGGGTAGAGAACGGTGTGATTCAGTACCCTGTAGAAGAGATCACTATTGCCGGTAATCTTCGCGACATGTTCAAAGATATTGCGGCGATCGGTAGCGACGTGCTGGTGCGCGGTACGAAATCGACCGGTTCGATCTTGATCGGCAATATGACGATTGCCGGCGCATAAAAGCGTGTGATGCATCGATCGCTGGGCGTGTTCGGTGATCGCGGCTTCACACTGATTAGCGAACTCTCTTGCGTTTGGGCTAGCTGATTGCGCTCAAGCCTGGCCATTGAGCTAGCTTCAAAGCGGCGAACTTATCAGTGCTGTGGATATCCCTTCTCGTTTTGAACCGGCGCTCACTTGCGCAAAGATTTGCTGCGTGTTTACAACGCATTGCTAACCAGTATGTTTTTTCTTTCGTCGAGAGAAACTTTACTTGGGCTCCAAGAAATGTTGCAGCTAGTGCGTCAAAACAACATTAGGAATTTTGTTATGAAATAGCTATTGCTCGCCTCTGAAAGCCCCTCCTAGAATTGCCAAGGTTTTAACAAACCTTGCCAGTGTGCCGCGCCGGTCAGTGCGCTGGCTTCATATCAAAGACCAGGCATATAGGGGACTTTCATGAAACGTCGTTCATTCCTTTCCGGCGCCGCCGCCGGCGCGGCTGCCGGCATCATCAGCGCGCCAGCGGTTGTGCAAGCCAACACCACCATCAACTGGCGGTTGGCGTCCAGCTTTCCCAAATCTCTCGACACTATCTACGGCGCCGCCGAGGTCATGGCCAAGCGCGTATCAGCGCTGACAGATGGAAAATTCAATATCCGGGTATTTCCCGGCGGTGAACTGGTACCTGCGCTGCAGGTCATGGACGCGGTTCAAGCGGCAACGGTTGAGATGGGCCATTCGGCCTCGTACTACTACTTCGGCAAAGACGCTACCTTTGCTTTTGATACTGCTGTTCCATTTGGTTTGACCGCGCGGCAGCAGACCGCTTGGATCGATCAAGGTGGTGGCCGGCAACTGTTACGCGACTTTTTTGCAGAGTACGGTATCGTCAATTTCATGGGTGGTAATACCGGCTGTCAAATGGGCGGTTGGTTTCGCCGCGAGGTCAAGACACCGCAAGATCTACATGGATTGAAAATGCGCGTCGGCGGGTTTGCCGGTCGGGTAATGCAAAAGCTGGGCGTGGTACCTCAGCAAATCGCTGGTGGTGATATTTATCCGGCGCTGGAAAAAGGCACGATCGACGCTGCGGAATGGATCGGGCCCTACGATGACGAGAAGCTAGGCTTTAACAAGGTGGCGCCGTTTTATTACACCCCGGGTTGGTGGGAGCCAAGCGCGCAGTTATCGTTCTACGTCAATAAGAAAGAATGGGATAAATTACCGAAGGAGTATCAGGCGGCGCTTGAGGTCGCGACCTATGAGGCACATATCGCAATGCAAGCGATGTACGATGCACGCAACCCGACCGCGCTGGCGCGGCTGATGAAGAACGGTGTCAAGCTTCGTAACTTCTCCAAGCCGATTCTCGATGCCTGCTACGAGGCGGCGCAAGAGGTCATCGAAGAAGAAGCCTCGAAGAACGCAAAGTTCAAGAAAGTACTCGAGCCATGGCGTCGTTTTCATCAAGATCAAAACACCTGGTACTCGGTCGCCGAGTCACCAGTACAGTCGTATCTCATCGGACGCCGGAAGTCTTGACGAGTTGGTTGAGAAAATAAAAGAGCCCGCAGCTGCGGGCTCTTTTTTTGCTATGTGCTGACCACAGGGGCAACATCGTTGCAGTGATCAGCACACACTTGACATGAGCAAGGTATGACCAAATTATTTCTTCAGCGACTCAGCAGAGAACTCCAACTTCAAGCCACTTCCTGTACTGGTATCGCTTGAGAATTCAACGCTAGGTATATCCGGCGCGTTAGTACTACCGATCTCATCGTCCATATCAATATTCAGTTCAATTTGCTCTTTCATGTCAGTTTTATTGTTGACAGAAATCATGCTGGGAAAGGCAATAATCATTGCCACCATCAACACCTGTATGCCAACGAAAGGTACTGCACCCCAGTAGATATCAGCAGTCTTGACTTTTTTCGGGGCGACCGAGCGTAGGTAAAACAGCGCAAAACCAAAAGGCGGATGCATGAATGAGGTTTGCATATTCACCGATAGCAGTACGCCAAACCAGATCAGATCAATCCCCATCTTGTCAGCGACCGGTCCGACTAGTGGCACCAAAATGAACGCCAATTCAAAGAAATCAAGGAAGAATGCCAAACCGAAGAACAGCAAGTTCACCACAATCAGAAAACCGGCCTGACCACCCGGCAGCGAGCTCAGTAAATGCTCCACCCAGAGATCGCCGTTAATGCCACGGAACACCAATGAAAATACGCTAGAGCCAATTAATATGAACAGTACGAAGCAAGAGAGCCGTGTGGTTGAATTCATCGCTTGCTTGAGCAGGTCTTTGCTCAGGCGACGGTTGCTCAGCGCCAGCAGCAACGCACCTAAAGCGCCCATGCCACCACCCTCAGTCGGCGTGGCGATGCCCACAAAAATTGTACCGAGTACCAGAAAGATCAGTGCCAGCGGCGGCACCAGAACCAGGATGACCTGCTCTGCCATTTTCGATAAAAAGCCGAGCTTCAGTTTTCGGTTGGCGAGTGCCGCGCTGTAGGCCAGCAGCACGCCGATCACGGCGCTATAGACCAAGGCTTCGTCGCTGGCAAGTGATGGGTATGCGCTTGCCAGGTATACCGTCTTGAATAGCCACGCGCTCAGGTAGCCGACACCTAGTATGGCCAGCAGTGATGGCAAACCACTAGAGCCATCGGATTCACGAAGATTGCGTGCCTCAGGCGGTAGGGCCGGCAAGGATGAGGGCTGCAGGATAGAGATTACAAAGATATAGCCGGCGTAGAGTGCAGTCAGCAGCAGGCCCGGAATAAACGCTGCCTGATACATATCGCCGACGGAACGTCCGAGCTGATCGGCCATTACGATCAGCACTAGTGAAGGGGGAATAATCTGCGCCAAGGTACCCGAGGCTGCGATCACGCCGGAAGCGATTTTTCGGTCGTAGCCGTAGCGCAGCATCACCGGTAGAGAGATCAAGCCCATCGAGATCACGGAAGCGGCCACTACACCTGTCGTCGCCGCGAGTAAAGCGCCCACAAAAATCACGGCATAGGCGATACCACCTCTGAGCGGACCAAACAGCTGACCGATGGTATCGAGTAAATCCTCTGCCATGCCAGAGCGCTCGAGAATCAGGCCCATGAAAGTGAAGAAGGGAATAGCGAGCAAAGTGTCATTGCCCATAATGCCGAATAGCCGGTTGGGGAGTGCTTGAAGAAGCTCGGGCTTGAGCAGGCCGAGCTCAATGCCGATCAATCCAAACAATAAGCCATTCGCGGCTAGAGAAAACGCAACCGGGAAGCCAGACAAAAGAAATAGAACGAGGGTGGCGAACATGACAGGCGCCATATTCGCGATGAGAAATTCAGTCATGATCATGCTCCCTTGGCATTACTCGGATGAAATGATTCAGTCACTTCTGCGACCTGTAGCTGGTTTGCAGCGGCGATGGCTTCGATTTCTTCCTGCGGGGTGGCCTGCTGTTTGTCGAAAACGCTGGCATCCACCTTGCCCAGCAAATAGCCAATGCGCTTGATCAGCTCAGAGATTCCCTGCAGACTGAGCAACAGAAAGCCAATCGGTATCAATAGCTTGGCGGGCCAGACAATCAGCCCGCCAGCATTACTCGACATTTCCTGGCTACGGATCGATTCGAATGCAAACGGAATCGAAAAATAAAGAATCAGCAGTGTCGCTGGTAGCAGGAACAGCAGAAAGCCGAATACATCAATCCATACCTGTACCCGCTTTGGAAAGCGGCCGACAACGACGTCGATCCGCACATGCTCATTACGCTTCAAGGTATAGGAGGAAGCGAGCAGGAAGATGGCGCCAAACAGATACCACTGAATTTCCAGCCAAGCATTTGAGCTGATATTGAGTAAGTAGCGCACCAGCGCATTACCAGCACAGATGAGTACGGCGGCCAGTAGCGCCCAGCTAATACTTAGTCCGATACGCTCGTTTACCGTATCGATCAATTTGGATAGCGACAGGAAGAAGGACATGACGAAGCTCTCTCAAAGAATGGAGGCAGTCGACAGATATGGTGTCCACCAATGGCCCGGGGCCGTCGATGGGGTCTCCTTATTTGTTCTTGATGACTGCCGGGAAAAGCACTACCGCGAGGTCGAATGTCTTGTTAGCAGGACACCGTTACGGCGAGTGCGCGCAGCAATGTAGCCGCGCTTGAAGAGAGATGGAATGTTACCGAGCAATAACCCGGTCTTGCCGGATTCGAAACTGGGAAAGTTCAGAGTTTATGACGCGTTAATACAACATCGCCACTCTGAGGAAGAGCGTCAGCGCAGCTGCTGCTTCAGCCTTTCTATAGCAGCGCGAACTTGTGCTGGTGCTGTGCCGCCGATATGTGAACGTGCTGCGACCGAACCCTCAAGCGTTAATGCTGCATGCACGTCAGATTCAATCAAATCTGAAAATACGCGCAGCTCAGTCAAGCTCAACTCAGCAAGGTCACAGCCGCGTTGCTCACAACTCCGTACTGCGTGCGCTACTGCTTCATGTGCATCACGAAATGGCAGGCCTTTTTTTACCAGGTAATCAGCAAGATCTGTTGCTGTGGCATAGCCTTGCAGCGCGGCTGCGCGCATGGCATCGGGCTTGACGGTGATGCCGCCGGCCATATCAGCAAAAATTCGCAGCGTATCGATAACCGTATCAACGGTATCGAACAAGGGTTCTTTGTCTTCCTGATTATCTTTGTTGTACGCAAGCGGCTGCGCTTTCATCAACGTGAGCAAGGCCATTAAATGACCATTCACACGACCGGTCTTACCGCGTGCGAGTTCAGGTACATCAGGATTTTTCTTTTGCGGCATGATCGATGAGCCGGTACAGAATCGGTCAGCGATATCGATAAAGCCGACGCGCGGGCTCATCCAGATCACCAGCTCTTCAGACAGCCGCGAAATATGCATCATCAGCAGCGCCGAGGCTGCGCAAAACTCGATCGCGAAATCACGGTCGGATACGGCGTCCAGCGAGTTGTGGCAAACATCATCAAAGCCCAAGGTGGCAGCGACGCGAAGCCGGTCGATCGGGAAACTCGTACCCGCTAACGCGGCTGCTCCGAGTGGCAGACGGTTTATGCGTTTACGGCAGTCAGCCATACGTTCGGTGTCGCGTCCGAACATCTCTACGTATGCGAGCAGGTGGTGCCCGAAGGTCACCGGTTGGGCCACTTGCAAATGCGTGAAGCCTGGAATAATCGTATCTGCGTGCTGCTCAGCGACGTGCAGCAGCGCTAAACGCAAGGCCTTGAGCAAGTCGGCAATATCATCAATCGCGCTACGCAAATAAAGACGGATATCTGTCGCCACCTGGTCATTGCGTGAGCGGCCCGTATGTAGGCGTTTACCAGCATCGCCAACCAGCTCGGTGAGGCGCTTTTCAATATTGAGGTGAACATCTTCCAAATCAAGCGACCACGTGAATTTACCGCTGTCGATTTCATTCAGAATCTGCGCCATGCCGCGTTGAATATCGGCATAGTCTTGTGCGCTGATAATTTTTTGTGCTGCCAGCATCTCGGCATGCGCCAAGGAACCCTGAATATCGACATGCGCCAGGCGCTTATCGAAAAATACTGAGGCGGTATAGCGCTTCACCAGATCCGAGACTGGCTCATTGAAGCGGGCAGACCAAGCATCTGCTTTTTTTGAAAATTGATCAGACATGGCGCGATTATAAAGGGCAGGAACAGAGGGTAGATAAAAGCTAAATAAAGCGTAACGATCAAAAATGTAAGTTGAGTGTGTCAATCAAGCGTGCAAGTGACATGGAATATCTTCAGCCAGTATTTCTAAGGCCGGCCGCAACGCCGTTAATCGAGAGGTGAATACCTCGGTGGACCCGAAGATCGGGCTCACGCTTCTGATCGTTCTGATGGCGGTGACGTCGGATCAATTCGACTTGTAAATGATTGAGTGGATCAAGGTAGGGGATCCGGTTTTTTATCGAGCGTGCAAGTGTCGGGTTATTCGACAAGCGCTCGCGTGATCCCGTAATCAGCCACAGCGCCTCGACGGTTTTCTCGTGCTCGGCAGTGATACGCGCGAAGATACTGTGCCTCAGTTTTTTGTCGGCCACTAACGAAGCGTAGCGCGAAGCCAGCGCCAGATCAGTTTTGGATAGCACCATATCCATATTCGACAGCAGCGTTGAAAAGAATGGCCATTCTTTGAGCATCGCCCGCAGCAAGGCTCTTTTCTTTGTGATGCTGCCATGGCTGTCATCACCCATCCACTGCTCGACAGCACTGCCGAACCCATACCATCCAGGAAGCAGTAGCCGGCACTGGCCCCAGGAAAAGCTCCAAGGTATGGCGCGCAGGTCTTCGATACGACGGTTGGATTTCCGCGAGGCCGGGCGCGAACCAATATTCAGCTCAGCAATTTCTGCGATGGGCGTCGCTGCAAAAAAATAATCGGTGAATCCGGGTGTCTCATAAACCAGCTGTCGGTAGGCACGATATGCATACTCAGACAGCAGCTCCATCACGCGCTCGAAGTCAGCCAGTCGCTGTGCTTGCTTGGTGTCGTTATTATCGGGTCGAAGGCTGGCTTCCATCACGGCGGCAACAACAAGCTCGAGATTGCGGCGACCAATCTCCGGGTTCGAAAACTTGGATGCGATGATCTCGCCTTGCTCAGTCAGACGGAATTGCCCGTTCACTGTACCGGCGGGTTGCGCAAGAATGGCGTCGTGGCTGGGTCCGCCACCACGACCCACAGTACCACCGCGGCCATGGAACAGCCGCAGCTTGACACCATGACGCGCAAACACCTCTACCAGTGCAATCTCTGCTTTGTATAACGACCAATTAGAGGTCAAGAAGCCGCCATCTTTGTTCGAGTCGGAGTAGCCCAGCATCACCTCTTGTAACGAATGCTGATGCCTTACTAAATCGCGTACTGCAGGCAGCGACAACCAGCCGTCCATGATCTCAGGCGCATTACGCAAGTCGGGAATCGTTTCAAACAGCGGGATCACCATTACGCCAGATTCCAGGCGACCGTCAGGTAGCACCCGCAACAGCCCGGTCTCCCTTTGTAACAGCAGTACCTCAAGCAGGTCAGATACCGTTTCGGTGTGCGAGATGATGTAGTTGCGAATCGCGCGGTCGCCGAACGCAATCCGAATTTCGCGCGCCGCTCTCAGCACACCCAACTCAGATACGGTCTCGTCGGAGTAGCTGACGTAGGGCGAGCGCAGTAACCTTGGCTGCGCCAACTCTGCACTGAGCAGCGCTCGCTTCTGCTGCTCGTCGAGTTGACGATAATCTTCAGCCAGCCCCGCCACCTTGAATAGCTCGGCAATCACGCGCTCATGCACGTCGGAACTTTGCCGCATATCGAGCGTGGCGAGATGAAAGCCGAAAATATCAGCGGCGCGTCGCAGCGTGTTCAAGCGCGGCCGTGTCAGCGCCAAACCGTGGTGCGCACGCAGCGAATCGCCAATCGTATCCAGATCGGCGATAAATGCTTGCGGTGACGTATACGGCTCAGCTGAGCCGATCTCATGCCGCAAAATATTCGACACACCGAGCCCGCGCGCCGTAGCTGCCAGTCGCGCATACACCAGAATCAGTGCGCGTCGGTAAGGTTCGTCAGTGCGATGCGGCGAGTTATCCGGCGACGCATCGGCCATTGCCTGCAGCGCAGGGCTCACCGATACCAGCAGCGTCGAGATAGAGAGCTCGGCACCTAGCGCATGCACCTCGTCCAGATAGAACTCGAAAATCGTGGTTGACTGGCGCGACATCGCTTGCTGCATGGTGACACCGTGTACGTTCGGATTACCATCACGGTCGCCGCCGATCCAGCTACCCATTTGCACGAATGGCGGCAGGTGTAGCTGCCGCAGATGCGGGTATTGGGTCAGCGTGTCATGCTCGATTTCTTCCATCAGACCCGGCAACTCGCGCAGAAAGGTGATGCGATAGAACGATAATGCGTTCTCGATCTCATCGGCTACAGTCAGGCGTTGGTAGCGCAGCATACGGGTCTGCCACAGCTTGGCGACCTCGGCATGGAGCAGCGCGGTGTTGCGTTCCCGCTCTGCCGGCGTAGTTGGCTGATCACGAAGTGCGAGTAATCGTGCGATCTCGCGTCCTGCATCGAGGATGCTTTTTCTTTGCACCTCGGTGGGGTGCGCAGTCAGCACCGGTGAGATGAGCGCACCGTCAAAAAATTGCTGCACTGATTTGGCAGTAACCCCTGCTGCGCCCAGCTTTGCCAGCGTCGCCGGGAAGCTGCCGGGCTGCGGTGCCGACCCGGCCAATTGATGTGCCCGTCGACGTCGGTTGTGGTG
>VERA01000072.1 GCA_018882935.1 Burkholderiaceae bacterium
GGATTTACCCGGGGCAAAGAATTTCGCTGGATCGCGCGCGCGGGCTTGTCAACCCTGCGCATGCCGAGGGTAGTTCGGTGCAATTGACCCGACTCTCGCCGAGCGTGCGGGCGACTACCGTCAACACGCCGGCAGAAAGTTCAGAAATTGATCCACGGCTAGCCGGGGTGGCGCAACGTTACCGCTTGCTGTCGTTGGCTGAGGTGTCTGCCGCGCCGCGTATCGTTGGCGCGACCGATGGGCGGCGGCTGCTACGCGTCGGCGATGTGGTGGGTAGCACTGGCCCGCTCAGCACGAGCGAGACATTCGATGTGCTGCGGGTGCTTCCACCGTTGAGCGCTTCATCCCGCGGCGAGCCGCAGGCACAAACCGCCAAGCGCATCGGACAAATTCGCCGAGTAGCCGCGACACCTGAACAGTTGCTGATCGTTCAGGCAGATACCGAGCTGAGTGACGGCGATATCGTGTTGCCCGCCAAATCTGACAAGATAGTGCGCAGGTCTTCCGAAACCGGATGGGAAGGCAGGATCATCGCGGTGCTGCGAGAAGGGCAGTGGGCGGCGCAGTATGACGTTATCGCCTTAAATCAGGGCATCTCGGATGGCGTGCGACCAGGCAGCGTGGTCGAGGTAACGCTGCCAGATAGAATTGCGCAAATTTATTCACCTTCCCCACACCTGGCTTCGGTCGCAACACTATGGGTATTCGACGCCTTAGACCATGTAGCACTAGCGCTCATCATGCATAGCCGGCAGGTGCTCAGCGTTGGCTCGTTGGTGCACACGGCTGGACGGATTGATGAACCTTCAAAAGCACCATGAGCGAACGCGATGGCCGGACGGGCTGATGAACCTTCAAAGGCACCATGAGCGAGCGCGATGAACTGGCAGCCTGGCTGCAACTCATGCTGACCGAGGGCGTCGGCTCGCATACAGCGCGTGAGTTGTTGGGGCGGTTCGGTTTGCCAAGCCAAATTCTGGCAGCGGGTTTCCCGGCACTGCAAAAATGTGTCTCTGAAAAAATTGCGCTTGCACTATCAAGCCAGCCTAATGCCGATATGCGCGCGCAAATCGAAAAAACGCTGGCTTGGGCAGAGCAAGCAAACAACCGCGTGCTTACGCTCGCCGACGAAGATTATCCGCGTGCACTGTTGAGCATTAGCGACCCACCTCCGCTGCTGTATGCGAAGGGCCGTATCGACTTGCTGTCACGCTCGGGAGTCGCCATTGTTGGTAGCCGCAACGCCACAGCGCAGGGTGTACAAAATGCCGAGCGCTTCGCGCAGACACTGAGTGCAGCTGGGCTTTGCGTTATTTCCGGTCTTGCGCTTGGTATAGATGCAGCCGCGCATAACGGCGCAGCTAGCCTGATACCTGCACATGGCTCAACTATCGCTATTACCGGAACCGGCCTTGACTTGGTCTATCCGGCCAGGCATCACCTGCTGGCACATAAAATTGCCGAGCAAGGATGCCTGCTAAGCGAATACCCGCTGGGAACGGCTGCAATAGCATCGAATTTTCCGCGTCGTAACCGACTCATCAGCGGGATGTCGCTGGGGGTGCTGGTGGTAGAAGCGGCGCTGCAATCCGGCTCACTCATTACTGCCCGCAGCGCCTTGGAGCAAGGCCGCGAAGTATTCGCAATCCCGGGTTCGATACACTCACCGCTGGCCAAGGGCTGTCACCAACTGATACGGCAAGGCGCCAAGCTGGTGGAATCTGCCCAGGATATTCTTGAGGAATTAAATCCGCTCGTTCACGCATCACCCGCGCAAAGTATTGCTGAAACAACTGACTCGCCGGTGCCAATGCCAGCACTGCCGAATTCGAGCAAAGAGCAGCGCGATCGTGCGCCATCATCTGCAACCGACACCGATCCCGCCACGCGAAAAATCATGAACGCAGTGGCACATGACCCCGCATCGGTTGACCAGCTGGCAGAGCGCACGGGCTTGTCGGCGGCCGACATCCAAGCGGCTTTACTGCTACTTGAGCTCGACGGAAAAATCGAACGTATGCAGGATGGCCGCTTCCAACGACTTGGGTGAGGGAGGGCAGGTATTCAGGACGCGGCGCCAGTCAGTTCACAAGCGCGAACTGCAAGTGAATGAAATTAAAGGAAAAACTACGCTAATTGCGTGAATTGCACGAATCTGAACGGCTCCTAAGCGGATTCTGACTTGTGCGTAAGAAAAGATGCCGTTACATTACGGTGATGTTTGAGGTACTTGTTTACCTTTACGAAACTTATTACCGGCCCGACGCCTGCCCTGATTCGGTGGCTTTGGCGAAGAAACTGTCGGCGGTTGGTTTCGAACAGGAAGAAATCTCGCGAGCGCTCGGCTGGTTGACTGACCTTGCCGAAACCACCAACGAGATGTTCAGTCAGCAGGCGCACCAGACAGCGTTTTCGTTTGGCTCGCGCGTCTACGCCGACCAAGAATACGAGATGCTCGGTACCGAGGCGATTGGTTTTATCGAGTTCTTGGAATCTGCCGAGGTGATCAACACCATTCAACGCGAAATCGTGATCGAGCGTGCCTGTGCGGTGCAGGAATCCCCGATCCCGCTCGACAAACTCAAAGTTATTGTGCTGATGGTGCTCTGGAGCCAGGGTAAAGAGCCCGACAGCCTGATGTTTGACGAGCTGTTCGCGGACGAAGAAAACACCCACCCGCCGCTGTACCACTAAAGCGGTCTGAGCGACGGCCACGCCGATCTTGCTCGCTTGCGAACTGCTTGACAACCCGCTTATCATTGGCCGCGTTTGGCGATAGAACCCGCCGGTTCAGGCTGCTCCCGAGCGCAAGGCACTCCAGCTGCGCAACCTTGGCCGGCATTACCGCTGCGCCTTTTCCCAACCCTGATTAACTATGACCAAGACACTCATCATTGCCGAGAAGCCCTCTGTCGCGAACGACATCGCGAAGAGCCTTGGCGGGTTCACTAAACATGATGAGTACTTCGAGTCAGACAACTATGTGTTGTCATCTGCGGTCGGTCACTTGGTCGAAATAGCCGCGCCTGAAGAATACGACGTCAAGCGCGGCAAGTGGTCGTTCGCCAACTTGCCGATGATTCCGCCGCATTTCGCGCTCAACCCGATTCAGAAAACCGAGTCACGCCTGAAGCTGCTGAACAAGCTGATCAAGCGCAAGGATGTCGGCAGCATCATCAATGCCTGTGACGCGGGCCGCGAGGGTGAGCTGATTTTCCGTCTGATCGTGCAGTACGCCAAAGCGAAACAACCCGTGCAACGGCTCTGGCTGCAATCGATGACGCCGGGCGCGATTCGCGAGGCCTTCACTCACCTGCGCGATGACGAAGAGATGCTGCCACTGGCCGATGCTGCACGCTGCCGCAGTGAAGCTGATTGGCTGATCGGCATTAACGGCACACGCGCGATGACAGCGTTTAACTCGAAAGAGGGCGGTTTTTATCTGACTACGGTCGGTCGGGTGCAAACGCCAACGCTATCAATCGTGGTTGAGCGCGAAGAAAAGATCAAACAATTTCAGCCGCGCGACTACTGGGAAGTGAAAGCCGAGTTTGTGTGTGCTGCCGGCATCTACGAAGGTCGCTGGTTAGACAGAAATTTCCAAAGAGATGAGGTAGACCCGGAGAAAAAAGCCGAGCGACTGTGGAGCAAGGCCGCAGCGGATTCTATCGTTGCCGCTTGCCGCGGTAAACCGGGCAAAGTAAGCGAAGAGTCCAAGCCGAGCACCTCAATGGCGCCGGCGCTGTTCGACCTCACGAGTTTGCAACGCGAAGCAAATGCGCGTTTCGGCTTCTCCGCCAAAAACACACTCGGGTTAGCGCAGGCACTGTACGAGCGGCACAAAGTGCTCACCTACCCGCGTACCGACTCCAAGCACCTGCCGGAAGATTACCTCGGCACGGTGAAGCAAACGCTGGAGTCGCTCGGTGAGATCAATAATTACTATCCACACGCAGCGCAGATCCTGAATAACAATTGGGTCAAACCGAACAAGCGTATTTTCGATAATACAAAAATCAGCGATCACTTTGCGATTATTCCGACCGGCCAGCTACCGAAAAGTTTGTCGGAACCTGAGCAAAAGCTGTACGACTTGGTGGTGCGGCGCTTCATGGCGATTTTCTTTCCCGCCGCAGAGTATTTGGTCACGACTCGCTACACCGAAGTAACCGGCCACCAATTCAAAACCGAAGGAAAAATACTCACTACGCCCGGCTGGCTATCGGTCTATGGCAAAGAGGCGGTTGATCCCGGCGCGAAAGAGGGCGAGAGTAGCGGCACACTGGTGCCGGTCGCCGCGGGTGAAAACGTGAAGACCGACAAGATCGAACCGAATGCCTTGGTGACCAAACCGCCGGCGCGCTATTCGGAAGCCACCTTGCTGTCGGCAATGGAGGGTGCTGGTAAATTTGTCGATGATGAAGAGCTGCGCGACGCGATGGCGGGTAAGGGTCTTGGCACGCCGGCCACACGCGCTGCAATTATCGAAGGGCTTCTGAACGAAAAATATTTAATTCGCGAAGGTCGTGAGTTGATTCCGACTGCGAAAGCGTTTCAGTTGATGACGCTACTTCGTGGTTTGGGCGTCGCCGAATTGACCGCGCCCGAGCTGACCGGCGAATGGGAAGCGAAACTGTCGCGCATGGAGCGTGGCGAGATCAGCCGTGAAGCGTTTATGCGCGAGATCGCGCAGATGACGCAGACCATTGTCAAGCGTGCGAAAGAATACGACAACGACACCATCCCCGGCGACTACGCCACGCTGAAAACACCTTGCCCGAATTGCGGTAGCGTTGTTAAAGAAAATTACCGACGCTTTGCCTGCACCAAATGTGAATTCTCGATCAGCAAAGTACCCGGTGGTCGGCAATTCGAAATTGCTGAAGTTGAAGAGCTGCTTGCTGAGCGCACTATCGGCCCGCTGCAAGGCTTTCGTTCGAAAATGGGCCGCCCCTTTGCTGCGATTTTGAAGATTTCGCACGATGCCGATGCCGGTAACTACAAGCTTGAATTTGATTTTGGCCAGAGCAATCTTGACGACGAATCTGCAGAGCCGGTCGACTTCACCGGCCAGACGCCGCTGGGTGCTTGCCCGAAATGCGGCAGCGGTGTGTACGAGATGGGCTTGGCTTATGTTTGCGAAAAAACCATGGCCAGACCCAAGGCCTGCGATTTCCGTAGTGGCCGCATCATCCTGCAACAAGAGATTCTGCCTGAGCAGATGGTCAAGCTATTGAATGAAGGCCGCACAGATCTTCTGCCGGGATTCGTCTCACAGCGTACGCGGCGCCCGTTCAAGGCCTATCTGGCGCGTGGCGCGGATGGCAAAGTCAGTTTCGAGTTTGAAGAGCGCAAGCCGAAGGCAGGTAAGGAGGGGGCTGACTCAGGCAAGGCCGGCGCAAAGCCTGCAGCAAAAAAGATCGCACCGGCAACGCCAGCCAAGAAAACTGTTTCAAGCAAAGCACCCGCTAAAAAAGTAGCTGCGAAAAAATCTGCCGTCAAAAAAACTGCGGCCAAAAAAGCAGGCGCAGCGAAAGTGGTAGCGAAAAAAGTCGCAGCAAAAAAAGCGGTCGCAAAAAAAGCTGCCTGAACCTTTTGCGATCAACCTCGGTAATTTGTTTGCAGCGGTAACCACCCCATATGCGCAGCGCTACCGACTCTTCCCGGCTTACAACTGTATTAGTTGCTAGCGGCATCATCCTGTCGTTAGCAATGGGCGTGCGCCACGGCTTCGGTTTCTGGCTGCAGCCGGTATCGCAACATCATGAATGGTCTCGCGACACCTTTTCATTGGCGATGGCGCTGCAAAATCTGATGTGGGGAGTGTTCGGTCCTTTCGCAGGCATGGCGGCTGACCGCTTCGGCGCGCCCCGCATCGTGATGTTGGGCGCCTTCTTGTACATGGCGGGTCTGCTGGCGATGTCGAGCGCTACGGATCCCGCGCTCTTCGTAGCAGGCTCCGGTGTCCTCATTGGCGCGGGCTTGGCTTGCACTGCATTTGGCGCCTTGTCGGGCGTGGTGGGTCGTACCGCGCCGGTGGCAAAGCGCTCATGGGCGTTCGGCGTTCTCGGTGCCGCAGGCTCATTCGGGCAGTTTGCCATGGTACCCATCGAGCAGATGCTGATCGCTGGTGCTACCTGGCAGGGTGCTTTGCTTTGGTTGGCTGCGTCAGTGGTTCTGCTGATGGTGCCGTTATCGTTGCTGTTGCGCGAGCCGGTATCGAGCCCGGCCTCTGGTGGCGCACCGCAAAGCATCGCTCAGGCGGTACGCGAGGCCTTTTCGCATCAGCCGTTCCGGCTACTGATTGCGGGATACTTTGTATGCGGGTTCCAAGTCGTGTTCATCGGCGTGCATCTCCCCTCTTACTTGAAAGATCGGGGCGTGCTTGATCCGAAAGTTGCGGTGGTGGCGCTGGCACTGATCGGCTTTTTTAATATTTTCGGCTCGTTCACCGCCGGGCAGCTCGGTGGCAGGCTATCCAAGCCGAAACTGCTGGCAGCGATTTATCTTACGCGCGCGTTGATCATCAGCGTTTTTGTGTTCTCGCCCTTATCGGCAACTTCTGTCTATGTATTTGCCGCTTCGATGGGATTGCTTTGGTTATCGACGGTACCGCTGACCAATGGTGTGATCGCTGGCATGTTCGGCGTTCGTCATTTATCGATGCTGTCGGGTTTTGTTTTTTTCTCGCACCAGCTCGGTAGCTTTTCGGGTGTCTGGCTCGGCGGTTACTTATACACGGTGCAGGGCAGCTACGACACCGTGTGGCTGATCACGATCGCGCTCGGCCTGATCGCCTGTGCACTCAACCTACCCATTAGCGAGGCGGCGGTGGTGCGTGAGCCGCAAGCAGCATGAGGCTGCGACTACAAACCGCTGTCGTCGGCCTGGTCGCGACCATGTTGGCGGTACTGGCCTTTATCAGCTACCTGCGCCCATCGTTTATTGTCAGCGTCGCCAACCAGCTGTGGCTGTGCTTTTGAAGCAGTCGCTGTATTTTTAAAGCGGTGGCTGTACTCTTAAATCGGTGGCGGTGGCGGTGGCTGTGGCTGTGGCTGTGGTTTCAGGCTAGTCGTGTTGCGAGACATGTGCCGTCTTTTCTGAGCGCGGTCACCTGATCAAAGGTTTTTCGCACCGCCCACGGTGGTCCAGCCGCCGGTAAAATAGCGCAGTGAATCTAACCCTGACCGAACTCGAACAAGCCATCAACTACTGGCGCCGCATGCGGCCGTCGCAAGGCGAGGAGCGGGCGCTGTCGGCTGAGGTAAATGCGCTGGCCGATGTCTATGCCCTCATGATCTTCCACCGCGCAGCCACGCTTCCACTGGATGATTTATCTGCCACTGCGCGCGAGCTAATCGTGGCCTGGCGCGATGCACGGCGGGGCAACGCGGCCTAGACCAAAGACCTTGGTGACCAAGCCGCTGGTGGGCTAAGGCTTCCGGCCGCTCCCTACGCCTTCACGGCTTAATCGTTTATTAATGCGGCAGGCAATTATTGATGCGGCGCACAAAAACTGCTTGACTTCTTCGCATGTCACCCTTAAATTCGCTTTGTTGCGGCGCACAATGGCCGCTTAACCCTCGAATTCAAGGAGAGATCCATGCTAGCCAACCAGGAACAATTCACCAAAGTCACGAAAAACTCGATCGACGCGCAGCTCAAAGCGATGCACGAGCTTGCCAATCAGGCGCTCAATAGCGTCACCGAACTGGTTGAGTTGAACATTGCCACTGCGAAGCAGTCGCTTGAGCAGACATCGACCGCGGCCGCGCAATTGCTGGCTGCCAAAGACGCGCAGGAGCTGATCGACGCGACCTCCGCCCAGGCACAGCCGGGCACCGAAAACGCACTGAGCTACGCCCGCCACATGGCTGCGATCATGAGCAAAGCGCAAGCCGACTTTACCAGCGCGACAGAGACCCGCATCGGTCAAACCACCCGTCAGATTAATCAACTGATCGATGAAATGGCTAAATCCGCACCGGCAGGTTCAGAGAATGTCATTACGCTGTTGAAAACCGGCGTCGCCAACACCAACGCTGCTATCGAGCAGATGGTCAAAGGCAGCAAGCAGGCGCTGGCGACGATGGAAAGCGGCTTCGAGGAAATTACCAGCCAGTTGTCGGCAGCCAAGCCGAGCCGCAGCAAAAAGTAAGCCGTGCTACTTCGGTGGTGGGAATACACGGGTCGCGGTGCGGCCCGTTTTTTTATGCGAGTACCGCCTGCTTAGCCACGATCGATTGCGCCACTGCCTCGGCCACACGGATGCCGTCGATAGCCGCAGACATGATTCCACCGGCGTAGCCAGCGCCTTCTCCTGCAGGGTAGAGACCGCGCGTGCTGATGCTTTGAAAATCCGCGCCACGCCGAATTCGTACTGGTGAAGATGTGCGCGTTTCTACGCCCGTCAGCAGTGCATCGGCCATGGCAAATCCTTGAATCTGCCGGTCGAATGCCGGCAACGCCTCGCGTATCGCCTCGATCGCAAACGACGGCAGCGATGGCGCCAGATTACCCAACCGTACCCCGGGTTTATACGACGGCAGCACCGAACCAAAAGTGGTCGAAGGTCGTTGTCGGATAAAGTCGCCGACCAGCTGCCCGGGCGCGCAATAGTCGCCACCACCAAGCTCAAACGCACGCGATTCCAGCTCCCGCTGAAGATGGATGCCGGCGAGTGCATCACCCGGGTAATCATCGGGGGTTATGCCGACCACAATACCCGCATTCGCGTTGCGCTCGTTGCGCGAGTACTGGCTCATCCCATTGGTGACGACGCGGCCGGGTTCGGATGTCGCCGCGATCACCGTGCCGCCGGGGCACATGCAAAAGCTGTACACCGATCGACCATTGCTGGCGTGATGGACTAGCTTGTAATCTGCTGCACCAAGCAGGGGGTGCCCTGCAAATTTGCCAAAGCGGGCGCGATCAATAAGCGACTGCGGGTGCTCAATGCGAAAACCCACCGAGAATGGTTTGGCCTCCATGAATACACCGGCGTCGTGCAGCATCTGAAAGGTATCGCGCGCGCTGTGACCGATGGCCAACACTGCATGATCCGTGTGCAGTGTTTCACCACTCGAGAGTTGCAGCGCGCGTAGGCGGCCATCGACGATCTCGATACCATCGACTTTTTGCTCGAACAAAAACTCACCACCGAGTGCCACAATCTCGGCGCGCATCAGTTCGATCATTTTCACTAATCGAAAGGTACCGATGTGCGGTTTGCTGACGTATAAAATTTCGGCCGGCGCATCCGCTTTGACAAACTCCTCCAACACCTTGCGCCCATAGTGCTTGGGGTCGCCCACTTGCGTCCACAGCTTGCCATCGGAGAATGTACCTGCACCGCCCTCGCCGAATTGCACGTTCGACTCGGGGTTAAGCTGGTGCTGACGCCACAACGCAAAGGTGTCTTTGGTACGTTCGCGCACTACTTTGCCGCGCTCAACCACAATCGGCCGAAATCCGGACTGCGCCAGAATTAGTGCAGCGAACAAGCCGCATGGCCCAAAACCAATGACAACAGGCCGAACCGACAAGTTGTCGGGCGCGTGCGCAGCGAAGCGGTAGGTCATATCCGGTTTGATACCGACCTTGGGTAGTCGTCGCGCAAGTGCAGTTGGCTCATCGCGCAGCGCGACGTCGACGGTATAAACCCACTGTATTGCTGATTTTTTTCGTGCATCGTAGCCGCGCCGAAAAACCTGCAAACTGTGTAGCTCGTCAGCACTGATGCCCAAGCGCTTTAGCACGGCATCGCGCAGTGCATGCTCGGGATGGTCAAGCGGTAGTACGACGTCGGTCACGCGTAGCATGTGGTGATCCTGGGATGATCAGGGGCTGAGGATGGCAACTCGCTGCAAGGTCGATTGTACCGAACTGATGCCGAACTCTTATTGGCCTTATTGACTCCTAGCGGGCTTATTGATTCTTGTTGGGCTGAGTCATAGCACGCTATCATGCGCGCCTCGCTCAGCCAATGCTGCAAACCGTTTGAATCGTCGGTGCGTGCTTGGTCACTAGTTTTCGTTGACGAGCAATTGATTGAACATCGTCGTTTTTCTTGTCGCATCGCGCTAAAGCATGAATACATCGTCACAAAAAATCGCTGAGGTTTTGCCAGTTGAATGTTACAAGGTGCGCCTGTCGAAGGTTCACGGCAATGGGGTGTTCGCGACCCGCAAGATTGTGGCGGGCACGCGCATCATTGAGTACGGTGGTAAACGCATTACTGAAAAACAAGCCGATCAACGCTTTGGTCTGGACCCCGACAATCCGTATCACACGTTTTTCTTCAGCCTGGAGAATGGGCGGCTGATTGACGGTGGCGATCAGGGCAATGATGCACGCTGGATCAATCACTCATGCCAGCCCAATTGTGAAGCGCAAGAGGAAAAAGGCCGCGTCTTCATTCATGCGCTACGTGACATACGGCGCGGCGAGGAGCTTTGTTATGACTACGGCTTAGTAGTTGAGCTGCGCATGACGAAAGCACTCAAGGCCGCTTATGCCTGCCGTTGCGGTAGCGTTAATTGTCGCGGCACTATGCTGGCTGCGAAAACGCGTGGCCGGTAGCGCAAAGGTGATCTCCACGACGCGCTGCAGCTTGCCTCGCACCCGGGTCAGAAATGAAAAAGCATAGCGCCTTCAAGCTGCAGCACCAGTACCGGTGCTGGATATCACTACTACCAGCGACCAAGATCCTCGCGCGCCAGATCAAGAAACTCGGTGCGCATGGCGAGGTTGTCTTGCAACTCGCCTAGCATTGCAGAGGTCACGGTTTCCTCACCTGCCGTGCGTATGCCCCGGCTCTCCATACAGAGATGTCGGCAACGAACGACCACGCCAGCGGCGCGTGGCTCAAGCATTTCCATCAATGCATTGGCGACCTGCATAGTGAGCCGCTCCTGCACTTGCAGTCGCTTCATGAAGCATTCGACCAAGCGCGTCAGCTTCGACAGGCCGACGATTTTTCCATTTGGCATATAGCCAATAGTGGCTTTGCCGAAAAAAGGCGCGAGGTGATGTTCGCAGTGGCTGTAGACCGGAATGTTACGCACGACGATGAGCTCGTTGTAGTCCTCGGCACCATCCTCAAACGCCTTCATCACGTCTGCCGGATTTTGTTTGTAGCCCGAGCTCCAATGCTCCCAGGCCTTTACGACACGGGCGGGGGTTTCGGCAAGACCGGGGCGATCCGGGTCTTCGCCTATGCTCGACAGGAAACGTCGCCAGTCGAGCTCGGTAAATTTGTCTGCCATGGTGGAGTGTCCTCGCGCCTGCGAATGGCGCCTGCAAAACATATCAATATTGCACTGTCACATTTAGTTGACATCGTAACCGAAATTCACCAATCACACGGCTGAATGCAGGTCAGTCCTGTGGGCAATGGCTTGCGTTATGCTTCGCACCTTTGCGCGCTGCGCTTGATCATCGCCTCGGAGTTGTTTATGTCGCCGAAATCCCTTGTTGCCACGCTGGCGTTGCTGGTGCTGCCGCTCTGCGCCGTATGCGCGCCTTTTGCTTATGTGCAGAATGAAAAATCCGGTAGCGTATCGGTGATTGACACGGCAACCGATGAAGTGGTGGCGGACATCAAAGCCGGCGACAAGCCACGCGGTGCGGCCTTGTCCGCTGACGGACGATGGCTGTATG
>VERA01000073.1 GCA_018882935.1 Burkholderiaceae bacterium
AAGCCTTGCTGAGAGCGCTACGTCCGCATCAATGGGCCAAGAATTTGTTGCTCTTCATGGCGCCGATGGCGGCGCACATGATTCCGGATAGTGAATCATTACCACGGCTGTTGTTGGCTTTTGTAGCTTTTAGTTTATGTGCGTCAGCGGTCTATGTAGCGAATGATCTGCTCGATCTCGATAGCGATCGTCAGCACCCGCGCAAGCGCTTTCGCCCGTTTGCTGCAGGGCAGATACCGGTCGCGCTGGGTGTCATGCTGGTGCCCCTCTTGCTGATTTTCGCTTTGCTATGTGCGGTGCCAGTGGGCTGGGCATTTAGCGCCTGGCTCTTGTTTTACTTTGCCCTCACGTGTGCCTACTCACTGGTATTAAAGCGTTTGGTGATCATTGATTGTCTCGCACTCGCCATGCTCTACACGCTGCGTGTGATTGCCGGCGCTGCAGCGCTTGATATCCCGCTCTCATTTTGGTTGCTGGCGTTTTCTGCTTTCTTTTTTCTATCGTTAGCGTTCGTCAAGCGCTATGCCGAGCTGGATGTACAGTCGAAGTCGGGTAGTGAACGAGCGCATGGGCGTGGTTACCTGACGTCGGATGCGTCGCTGGTACAAATGCTCGGTCTGATGTCCGGCTACGCTTCGGTGCTGGTGTTGGCGCTCTATCTGAATAGTGAAGCAGTGGTGCGCTTGTATCGTTCGCCTGAGTTGATCTGGGCGGCAGTCCCAGTGCTGCTGTACTGGATCAGTCGCATCTGGATGAAAGCCCATCGCGGCGAGATGCATGATGATCCTTTAGTGTTCGCCCTGCGTGATCGTGTTGGGCTGATTGCCGGCGTCATCTTCTTTAGTGTTCTGCTGCTGGGCTCTCGAGGATGGACATGGTAGCGGTCGGCTCTTGGGGTCGGCTTGGTAATTACGATCATCATGTACAGCCTCTTGCTGATCGAGCCCGAATCTCTGAAGCAATCACTGGCCAACACCCGGGCCTCGCTTTTGGTATGGGACGCAGCTACGGCGATGTCTGCCTGAACCCGCAGGGTACGTTATGGGATCTGCGTGCGCTTGATCGCTTCATTGCATTTGATGAGCAGACCGGTCGTTTGCGCTGTGAATCAGGCACCTTGTTGCGTGAGATTCAGCGTTTCGGTGTGACACGCGGCTGGATGTTGCCTGTGGTACCGGGCACCCAATATGTCACCGTCGGTGGCGCAATCGCGAATGACATACACGGTAAAAATCATCACCGCTATGGCTGCTTTGGCGACCATGTTACACAGCTCACGCTCGCTCGTACCAACGGAGAAGTCCTTCACTGTCTGCCTGGCGATATCATGTTCGCTGCCACGGTTGGTGGGCTTGGTCTCACCGGCGTGATTGTTGAAGCTGAGTTACAGCTGCGTCGCGTCCCCGGGCCATGGCTGAATGTTGAAACACTTCCATATGAAGATCTCCAGGAATTCTTCACGCTAGCCGACGCTTCGGAAGCCGATTGGGAGCACACGGTTTCCTGGATTGATTGTTTACACCCCTCGGGGCGCGGCATCTTCATGCGCGCGAATTCAGTTGCTGTCGACCAGCCCGAGCCACCGGCGCGCGCTGATCTACGCTTTCCCTTCGTGCCGCCGATGTCACTCGTCAATCGGCTCTCGCTGCGACCCTTCAACGCGATCTACTATCATCTCAAAAAAACACAGACCCGTAGCCGGCAGCACTACGTGCAGTTTTTTCATCCTTTAGACCGCATACAAGACTGGAACCGCTTGTATGGACCTCATGGTTTCTACCAGTACCAATGCGTCTTGCCGCGCGAATCAGGAGCCACAGGTATACAAGCCATGTTAAAAACGATCAGGGGCGCTGGTATGGGTTCTTTTCTCGCTGTGCTCAAAACCTTCGGTCAGCGCGACGCGACCGGTATGCTGAGCTTTGCCCGCCCCGGCGTTACTTTGGCATTGGACTTTCCGAATACGGGGACGCCCACGCTGGCCTTATTCGAGAGACTCGACGCGATCGTGATGGCGGCGGGCGGTCGCCTCTATCCTGCCAAAGACGCACGTATGCCGCGTGCTATGTTTGAAGTGGGATACCCACGATTGAAAGAATTTCTGCCATTGCGGGATGCGGGTATAAGCTCGGCGATGTCGCGCCGTTTGCTGGGGAATTGAATTGAGTAAAAAGCGAATTGTGATTATTGGGGCTAGCTCAGCGATCGCAGAGCATTGCGCGCGGCTGTGGGCGCGCGAATCTGCTGATTTTTTATTGGTTGGGCGTGATCTGGCGCGCGTTCAGCGTGTCGCGGATGATTTACGGGTTCGCAGCCCACAGTCCGATATACAAATCGTCCAGATTGATTTTCTTGATGTCGAAGCAATTGCTACGCTAGCGCAGCAGGCCGCACAATCGGCGATCGATATTGTCTTGATCGCGCACGGTGATCTACCGGTACAGAAAAACTGCGAGCAGGATCTTCACTTGGCGCAGGCCGCTCTACAAGTGAATGGTCTGTCACCGGCCTTATTTGCAGAAGCCTTTGCCAAGCAGCTCGCCCAGCAAGATCGTGGAACGCTGGCATTGATTGGTTCAGTTGCCGGTGACCGGGGTCGCAAAGCCAATTATGTTTACGGTGCAGGTAAGGGCATGGTTGAGCGGTATGCGCAGGGCCTGCAGCATCGCTTTGCCACTACCGGCATAAAGATTGTTTTAATCAAGCCGGGGCCGACGGCAACCCCAATGACGGCGCATCTACCCTCAGGTGGGCTCGCCAAGGTTGACCAGGTAGCGCACGTAATCATCAGGGCGATTGAATCGGGTAAGCCGGTGGCATACGTACCTGCGAAATGGCAATTGATTATGCTGATCGTTCAGCATTTGCCGCGTTGGATTTTTCATAAGCTGAATATTTGAATGGCTAATTTCAATCCTTCGCAAAAAATTATTTTGCCCGGTGGTGCTGGACTGGTTGGCCAGAATTTAATCGTCAGGCTAAAGGCGCGCGGTTACCGCGATATCGTGGTGTTGGACAAGCATCGCGCTAATCTTGCGGTGGTGCGATCGCTGCATCCTGAGATTACCGTCGAGTACGCCGATCTGGCAGAGCGCGGCGAGTGGGAGCGACACTTTACGCAAGCAGCGACCGTGGTCATGCTGCAGGCACAGATCGGCGGTAATGATTATGTTGATTTTGAGCGTAATAATCTGATTGCCACGCGAAACTTGCTTGATGTGATCAAGAACGGTCATGGCATACAGTTGGTGCATATCAGCTCATCGGTCGTGACATCAGTTGCTGACGATTTTTATACCAACACTAAAAAAGCGCAGGAGCAGATGGTGCTAGAGAGTGGCATTCGCTGCCCTATACTGCGGCCTACTTTAATGTTTGGCTGGTTTGATCGCAAACACTTGGGCTGGCTGTCGCGTTTCATGAAAAAAGTACCCGTGTTTCCGGTACCCGGTGATGGGCGCTTCCTTCGGCAGCCTTTGTATGTCGGTGATTTTTGCCAGATCATTATCAGCTGCATCGAGCAGCGCATCACCGAGGGTGTCTTCAATATCTCGGGTCATGAGAAAGTTGATTACATCGACATTATTCGCGAGATCAAGCGCGCAACAAATGCCGCAGCACTGATCATGAAGATTCCCTATAGCCTGTTTTATGGCTTGCTCTGGCTTTGGGGCCAATTCGACCGCAATCCGCCGTTCACCACGCAGCAGCTGGCTGCGCTCGTGGCTAAGGATGAGTTTGAGGTCATCGACTGGCCAGCAATCTTTGGCGTGAGCTCAACCCCGTTTGCCGATGCGATTCACGAGACATTTTGTGACCCACGCTACAGCCCAGTGGTATTGGAGTTTTAAGTATGGCGACTGAACAATCGAGTGGGCAGCGAATTGCCGTGCTGGGTGCCGGCCCGATGGGGCTAGCTGTTGCGTATCAATTAGCGCGCGACGGGCATCGTCCGGTGGTATTCGAAGCCGATGACCGCGTCGGTGGCATGACGGCTTGCTTCGACTTTAATGGGCTGCAGATCGAACGTTATTACCATTTCCATTGCACCTCGGATCACGCCTTTTTGCAAATACTTGAAGAACTCGGCATTGCCAGCAAGATGCGCTGGGTCGAAACCAAAATGGGGTACTGGTATCAGCGGCGTTTGCAGCCGTGGGGGAATCCTTTCGCCTTACTGAGCTTTCGTGGCTTGTCATTCATGGCCAAGTTTCGTTATGGCTTACATGCTTTTTTGTGCACCAAGCGTGATGATTGGCGACCGCTCGATCATGTCGAAGCGAGTGGCTGGATCAAGCGCTGGGTGGGTGCCGAGGCATGGGAAGTGTTGTGGCGACGACTGTTTGATTACAAGTTCTACGATTACGCTAACAACCTTTCCGCGGCATGGATTTGGAGTCGTATTCGACGCATCGGGCGCTCGCGTTATAGCTTGTTTCGCGAGAAGCTTGGCTATCTCGAGGGTGGGTCCACTACGTTGCTGAATGCGATGAAAGCAGATGTCGAGCAGCACGGCGGCGAGATTCGTCTACAGTCGCCAGCGCGTCGGGTCATCATCACGCAGGGTTGTGTCACGGGCGTTGAGACGGAATCAGGTACCGATGCGTTTGATAAGGTGATCAGTACGGTACCGCTGCCATTTGTAACGCGACTGATCCCGGATCTACCTCCGGAAGTGGCGCAGAAATTCAACGCCATGCGAAACATCGCCGTAGTTTGCGTCATTGCCAAACTACGCCAACGTCTGACCGAGAACTTCTGGCTGAATGTGAATGACCCAGAGATGGATATTCCCGGGCTGGTGGAGTACTCGAACTTACGTCCACTCGATCATGCGATTGTGTATGTGCCGTTTTATATGCCCGGCGAGCATCCGAAATATGCCGAGCCGGATGAGGTTTTCATCTGCAAAGTGAAGCGCTATCTACAAACTATCAATCCTGCGCTTAAAGACGATGACTTCATTGATGTTCGCGCGAGTCGCTATCGCCATGCGCAGCCGATCTGTGAGCCGGGTTATCTTGATCGCTTACCGCCGGTTGCTTTACCCGTGCGCGGGCTATGGGTGGCAGATACGTCCTACTACTATCCGGAAGATCGCGGCATCTCTGAAAGCATCGGCTTTGGCCGCCAAATGGCACGCGATGCTGTGGCAGGTGAGCCGCAATGATGCGCAACTTCATGAGCCGTCAGTTTCTTGGATTCCTGCTCACAGGCGGGCTGGCGGCCTTGGTTAACTTCGGCTCGCGGATTTTATACAACCAGTGGGTAGATTTTTCCAGCGCAGTGGTGCTGGCTTATCTGACCGGTATGGTGACTGCATTTATCCTGGCGCGTAGCTTTGTGTTTACGCAAAGCAGTCAATCGGTTCAACGCAGCGCGATATTTTTTGTGATGGTGAACGGCGTTGCTGTGTTGCAGACGTGGGCGATCAGTATGGCGTTGTATTACCTGCTACCTATGGCAGGCGTCACGCGCTGGGTGCCAGAAATCGCGCATGCTGTTGGGGTTGTGGTGCCTGTGTTTACCAGTTATCTTGGCCACAAACGGTTTTCTTTTAAATGAATTCGTACATTTCAAGAAAACGGCAACCATATGCGGGTAACCAAGTCGGCGCTTTGTAATAGCGCTCAGCGACTGACGTCAGTACCTCTGCTCGGTAAGGCTCAAACCGGAAGCCCTCGCCATCGGCAATCCAGAACCGTGCGCCATTAATCACGCGTTCTTGAACCTTTACCTGGCCAAAATATGCTCGCAGGCTGTTCACATCAATTTCGCTTGTGCTGGCGATACGTATATTTTTCCCATCCAGTTCCCTGAAGTTGGTAATTGCATCATCGAATCGCGCATGAAAACTACCAAAGCCAAACACCGGCACATAGGCTTTTGCGTGATATGCCAGCAGCGATGATTGGCTGTACGACCGCGTCATTAATACAGCATTGCTTGCCATATCTTGTTTCAATACGCGCACTACATCTTCACCATCGCGATGAAGAACGATATCGGGCTGAATACGGTAGGGCTTGAATACCTCAATAGGTAGATACATGAGTGCCAGCAGCAGCAGCAAATGAGGTGCGCCGAACCAAAGGTTCCACCGGCTCAATCGGTAAAGTACGTCATTCGGCAGATAAGCCGCTACAAACAAAAACACAAAAGGTACAAACGCCAGCAGCCAGTGTAATCCGATCTGCTTGTAAAACGACAGTAGCAGGAAAAGTCCGAAAGGGATGGTAAACAGCGTGGCAACAACTACATTCCCAGTGTTGGCAGTCAGGAAAAGTTTATTTGATGCATTCGTTTTATTAGTAACGTCAAAATCTTCCTTGCCACCACTATCCCTGTCTGCGTTCATCGTTGGTGGTGTATCGTCCTGCCCTAGAAGTGCATTTTCGTGTCTGACTTTGCTACTCGGTTTGAAATGGCGCCATAGCGCGATTAAGACCCAAGGCGTAACAAGATACAGCAGCATTACAAGGTATAAAAAAACCTGAGATATTGAGAAATGCGCGCCCTGGTTACGGTTTATCAGATTGAACAAAATATTGTTCCAGCAGTGCGTCGCATTCCACATCATGTTAAGTAACATGAAGGGTAGTGCGCAGACAGCTACAAGAAGTAGCCGTTTGATTCCACCCTTGCGGGGTAGAAGATAGATCGCATAGGTAATGGCCAGCAGGCCAGCAAAGTATTTCGACAGTAATGCCAGCCCCAGTAGTACACCGCTGGCAGCGTACCAGCGCCATTGGTTTTCTAGCTCGGCCCGAATAAAAGCATATCCTGAAAAAAATAAAAACAAGACCAGCGGTGTATCCGTCGTGATCAGATTAAACGCCCAGGTGAATGGCAGTACCAGAAACAAACTACCCAGCAGCCAACGCCGCTCTGCATGAAGCGGGAACAGATGGCCATACAGATTCATCATGCCGAAGACAACGGCGACCCACAGCAAAACCGCTGGACTACGTAACACCAGCGTGTGCGAGGATATGTGCTGCAAAGCCCAAAGCCACCATCCCGCCATCGGCGGGTGGTCGTAATAACCACCCCAGTCAAGGTGTGCGCCCCACTGATAAAAATAGGCTTCGTCACCCGTAAACGGGAAAAATGCTGCAAGCCAGAGCTTCACCACTGTGCTGATGAGCAGCACCAGCAAAAAGCTCTTTTTCATTACTGCTTCGGGTGGGGTGGGTGACACAGCAGGGCGGTATGTTAAAAAGGCAAGGGTCTCGGGAGGCGGTCGATATACAAACAATGGTATTTTAGTTGAAGCCTGCTGGCTTAAATGATAATGTCCGCCGCAAAATCCGTTCTATCTTCCACGTGAATCAACCTCTGGCTATCCATCGTATGGTGATCTACCGTTTACTGCTTAATTCGATGCGCAATGTTCTGCTGTTAACCACGCTGTCTGCGGCGAGCTGCTCGGCTGCTGATACCTGGACCGACGGCTTTTCAACCCGATCGGAGCCCGGAGACCGGCATGCGCTAATTTTTTCACCGTACACGCGGCATTTCAGTCCCAGTCCGGAACATGAGCATGTATGGCTTGTCGGTCTGGAGCGCGAGCGTGAAAATGGTCTGGTCGCCGGCGCTGCGTTTTTTACCAACTCATTCGGTCAGCCATCACTTTATTATTATCCGTGGGGTATGGTTTACCGCAATTTGGGAGGTAATCCCCAACTGTATGCCAAGCTGACCGCCGGTCTACTGTACGGCTACACAGGTAAATATCAAAATAAAGTTCCGCTGAATACGAACGGGTTCTCGCCCGGCGTGGTTCCTGCGATCGGCTGGGATTTGGGTGATGGATTTGAAATACAAGCCAATATGCTTGGATTAGCAGGCTTGATGCTGCAGTTGTCTTTGCCCCTGAAGTAATTTATCTGCCACCATGAAAATCTGGCTACGGCATTGTTACCTTTGGCTGCTGATCATCTGCATCGGAACCCCTTTGATAGTTCAAAGTGGCGAGCTGGCGCTTGTCACCACCGATGCGCAGGGCAATGCCTATTTGCTTGATACTGCCGGCATGACGCGTAAGGGTTATCTGGTCTATGTCTGGCAATCGCAAAATCTGATTCAAGCTGATTCCCTGGGTGCGCAGTCAATTCGCAGCCAAGTAGAATTTGATTGCCGCTTTCGGCGCGCGCGCACCATGTGGGTTACGCGCTACGCTGATGTGAATGAGGGTGGTGCCACACTCAGCTCAGATATGGTTCCTGATCCGCAGTGGGTATCGGTGCAACCGGGTGATGTTACTGACACCTTGATCGACTACGCTTGTCGCCGCATTATGCGATGAAGCAGACAATGCTATTGATTCATGTGCTCGATGCTCATCACGATAATCGCGAACATGGTCAGCAGCAAGATCAGCGATCCAAACGGCGGCAATAGAATAATCATGAATCCGGTAATCATCAGTAAAGCGAGTGCGAGCTTTCCGCGAGCTGCGCTCTTTCTGAATTCCAGATAAACCACGATTGTTGCGATGACTAACGCAACAATCCAAGCGCCCGAGCCGATCAAATCATGTGCAAATGGCTCGGCTATGGCGTCACTGCCAAAGGTGGTGTGAGAATAGGTGGTCCTGCTCATGATGGTTATATCCTCGCTAGATCGGGCGAGCGCCCTGTGTCGCCAGCCGTTTGTGCATTGGCAGTAATATCGGCAACGGGAAGCGTTTCTTGAGCAAAAACATACTATAAAGGCAACAAAATACGGTTTCTCAAGGGGGTGTGCATGTTCCAACAACTAGAAAAATACAAGAACCCGCCGCTTAAGCTGAACCTGATCGTTCAGTCGCTATTCGAGCAGGTCAAATCGAATCCAGCGATCGCGCACTATTTCATCAGCGTTTCACTCGACGCGCTGGCGCAGGATGTTCACCGCTTCAGCCATTTTGTCATGCCGCATCCGGACAGCTACTACCGGGAGCCGTTGAACGCTCAGAAGAGTTCGATGCCAACGATTCAGGTCAGCTCCTTTGTTTTTGAAGAAGTCCACAAGGTACTGCTGCAAACCTTGCAGACGCACGAAATTCACGACGATGATTTACCACGACTTTCTTATGAAATTCTAGAGATTGTGGAAGAGTCGCGCGCTCAATTCAGTGACACCATAATGATGGTCCTGAAGATGGAGGATGTAACGCCAGATGGATTACTTCAGGTGTTCAAGCGATTCAAATTTGAAGCAAAGATCATCGGAAAAAACGAATTACTGATTGAGGCGGGTTTAGAGATACCGATCACGGTCAAGATTCGCACCAAAGATAAGTCGATCGTCTTGATTGGCAAGGCCGTATCGGTCGATAACTCATCGTTGAGTGATGTCGAGGAAATCGCGCAACTCTCGGCGGAACGTTACCCATTACATCCGGTTCGCGCGGTCGAGGACGACGACGACTGGCCTTTTATCCTGATGGAGAAGCCATTCCCCTACCAGCACGGCGTACCACTACGCATGCTCTTTAGATTAATCAAAAATTTTTCCAGCAATTTTCATCGAAGCGTGAAATGTGATCCGCGACGTGTGCTGGCGTGGAATAATGCGAGTCGCTGAGTTAACCCACCCAAGGATCATAGGGAATGCCATTGGCGATTAATGAAGCCACATTCGCTTGATTCTCGGCTGATTCAGAAAAATCGGCCAATACCTTCTGCCAAGTTTTTGTCGGGTTAGTACTCATCTCACTTACCCACCAAGCAAGTCCTGCTTGATCCGGATTACGGTCAAGTACGTTGCTGTACACCTTGGTCAAAAAATCGGCATTTGATATCGAATTGTTATATTTCAAACGAAACTCATCTGACCTAATTAAATCTTCCGCGACTTGAACTACATCCATGCCTTTATCCATTTTTTCAAGCCAGAAACCGAGAATGCCGGTATCCGGGTTGCGATCAAACGCTGCCTTATAAATACGGTAGGCCTGACCGGCCACACCATCTGTATCCAGGCGCGTATGTTTGACTGAATTAATGGTGACAAAAGGGTAGGGAAATGATGTCAAGCCACTGTTGGTGATGCTCGTGACGGGCGCCTTGCTGATTGCATCAACTACGTTCATTCCTGCGATGACCGTACCAAATACCGCATAGCCGGGCGAGCTGGCGTTTTGATAATTCAAGCCGGTATTGTCAACCAGATTAAAATAAAACTGAGAGGTCGCCGAATCAGGGACATCTGTTCGCGCCATGGCAATCGTACCGCGCGTGTTGCTGAGCCCAGTTTGCGACTCCAGCGGTATTGGGGCGTCCGTCGGTTTGATGCTGATTGTCGTAGGGCCTGTTTGCGTGTACCCACCACCTTGGACAACGAAATTGTCGATGACACGATGAAATAAGGTATTCGAATAGAAGTTGGAATTGACGTACTTCAGAAAATTCGCCGTAGTGACCGGCGCTTGAGTACTGAACAGCTCGACCACGAACGAGCCACTACTTGTATTAAAGGTGACTACAGGATCAGCTTGATTAATAGGTTTTAAGGTCATGATCTACTATGCTAACGAAAAAAATTAGTTTAAATGATGTCTCAAGTATGTCCTAGAAATACATCTTTCATTTTGCCGATTAGTGAGCGAGGTACTAATTGACTGCGGCTTGTTTGGGGCGATCTCTCAGCAGAGTTGCAGAGATCATAAAGTAGTTGATCGCGCGATCGCTTTTTTTCATCCAAATTGGAAACATAGAAATTCAACCCTTCCGGGTCCGGCTCGCGGTTAAGAATTTTCAAATAAGCTGCTTTTACAAATTCCAAATTTGAAAAATCTTGTCGTAGTAAATCAGAGAAGTCACCAATTTCTTCAGGCGAAACAACCCGATCCTTTCTGGCCGAAACATCAAATAACCAGCCATCTACGTCTTTGATTTCCATAACAACAAATCCACATTCAACAAGATATGACCTAAGAATAATTTCTGTAAATGATGTGTAGTGAAAATCACCGGAGTAGGCCTGCGTTCCAAACAGATCTTGTATAAATGCTTCATGCCTCTCAAGTGTCTGATTTTGGCGAGCAGAAAGCAATTTAAGTAATCCTAAAACATTTGGAACTCTCAGTACAAGATTGCCTCCCGTATGCAAAAAAGAGGCCCAGTGTACCAGCGCGGATTTAGTTAGATTTCTTGGGAGGTGTTCAAGGATGTCCTGCGCCACAATCTCTACGTAGTAATTTTTGGGAAGAACATTCAGGTCAAGTACATCGCAGACGAGATCTGGCGCATGAAACGAATTCATATCGACATTCGTATATCCAGGTCGTTTGTCAAAACCACAGCCAAGATTAAGTTTATTTGGATATTTCCGATAATCAAATTCATTCATGTTTTTTCCTGCCGAATCCTGAAATAGCATCGCACTACTCCACCTTCCAACTCCCTGACTTTCCGCCGTGCTTCTCCATCACACGGATGTCCGACATCACCATGCCACGGTCGATCGCTTTGCACATATCGTAAATAGTCAGTAAGCCAACTTGTACTGCGGTCAGCGCTTCCATTTCAACGCCGGTCTTTCCGTGTGTTTCGACTTGGGCGT
>VERA01000074.1 GCA_018882935.1 Burkholderiaceae bacterium
GCGTAATGGCGCCGACCCCGCTAAGGTGCGTCAGGCGCTGATGGGTGGTTTCGCAGCATCAAGGATTTTGGAAGTACATGGTGAGCGTATGATCAAGCGTACCTTTGATCCGGGCTTCCGTATCGAGTTGCACCAAAAAGATTTGAATTTGGCGCTCAGTGCCGCGCGCGAACTGGGCATGTCCTTGCCGCACACGGCCAGCGCACAGCAGTTGTTTTCATCGTGCGTGGCGCAGGGCGGTAAAGCCTGGGATCACTCAGCGATGGTCAAAGCCTTGGAACATATGGCCAATTTTGATTTGACGGAGACACCATGAGCGCTGCAGCCACGCTGCTGAGAAGCATGTTTGATGCGGCGGTCGCCTCCGCACAGCCGTCACTGTGCGTGCCACCGTATCTACCGACACCGAAGATGCTTGGTAAAGGCCGTTTATTCGTGATTGGCGCCGGCAAAGCGTCGGCAGCCATGGCGCAAGCGGTCGAGCAGGCTTGGCAGGGCCCCTTGTCTGGCTTTGTTATCACGCGCTATGGCTACGGTGTGCCGTGCGAGCGTATTGAGATTGTCGAGGCAGCGCATCCGGTTCCGGACGAGGCGGGGCTGAATGCGGCGCGTCGCATGATGTCGTTCGTTAGTGATTTGCACGAAGATGACATCGTACTTTGTCTGATCTCGGGTGGCGGCTCGGCGCTGATGCCATTACCGATCGATGGCCTGACGTTAGAGCACAAACAAGCGGTGAATCGCGCTCTACTGGCTTGTGGCGCAAACATTAGCGAGATGAATTGTGTTCGACGTCATCTCTCCGCAATCAAAGGCGGCCGACTGGCCGCAGCTTGTCATCCGGCGCGTGTGATTACGCTGCTGATGTCGGATGTGCCGGGCGATCATATGGTCGATATCGCATCCGGCCCAACGGTGCCTGACCCAACCACTTGTGCTGATGCGCTGGCGATTGTGGATCGTTATCGCATTGATTTGCCGCCTGAGGTGAGAGAGGTACTGACCAGCGGTCGCGGTGAATCCGTTAAGCCGGGTGATGCGCGCTTGGCGCGTAATGAAGTGAAGATGATCGCAACACCGCAGATGGCGCTAGAAGCGGCTGCGCGTGTGGCAGAGCAAGCGGGTTACCACGCGCATATCTTGGGTGATTCGATTGAAGGCGAGGCGCGCGATGTCGGCAAAGTACTCGCTGCAATGGCATTGCAAGTCGCTGAGCGCGCGCAGCCCTTCAAGGCGCCGTGCGTGTTGTTGTCCGGCGGTGAGACGACGGTCACGGTACGCGGTAACGGACGCGGCGGTCGCAATGTTGAGTGTTTGTTGTCGCTGGCTGCAACCCTCGGTGGGCACGCGCGTATTCATGCCTTGATGGGTGATACCGACGGTGTGGACGGCATGGAAGATATTGCGGGTGGGTTGCTGTACCCCGACACCTTAACGCGTGCATGGAGCAAGAACATGCCAGCGCTGAAGTACCTGGAAAACAATGATGGTCATACGTTTTTCAGTGCGCTGGGTGATTCAGTGATCACCGGACCAACGCTAACGAATGTGAATGACTTCCGTGCAATTGTGATTGACGCTTGAGGCGGCGAATCTGCTTAATTCAAGAGTAAGTGAGAGAAAGTAGATGACGTTGTGTCAATAGATTTTTAAAAATTTTCTTCGCGTGAGACGCTGATTTTGCTCACGCTGCCTATTTGTTTTTTCTACCGATGACTGATCCATGAAGCTGATCAGAATCAAGCGCTTGCAGAACACAGACGCACTTTTTGCGGGGAGTTATCCCCAAAACCTGTGGATAAATCCTGATCGCTGATCGATCAGAAAGTTTTTTCAGCGTGCAGTTTTACTAAGCCGGCGTGGATCACAGGCTTGCAGGACTGCTCAAAATCCTGCCGGTATTCGCTGGGTGGTTGCCATCCGCGCTTGCGCCACAGCCGCGTGACGTCGGTCCGGGTGCGTGGCATCGCCGAAGTCGGCTCAGGGTTTACATAGGCCAGATTGGTTTTCATTTTGACATCTCCTTATAGCGCCGCCGAGGACGGGGTAGGCGCCATAATACTGTATAAACGTACAGCTTTAAAGGGGTTTGTGAGAACTGCTTGAAATCGCCAACCGAACTAAAAAGTCCTGTATTTACAAGGCTTTTCAGCTGATCGCGCGGTGCAGATCCCGCATATGTAGCGCCCGTAGCTGCGGCGCCAGTAGCCAGGCGAAGCCGACAATCACCAGGGTCATCGATCCGCCAAACAAGATAGATGGTACCAGCCCCAGCAGGTTGGCCGCGATTCCGGACTCCAGGGCCCCAATCTCGTTGGACGAGCCGATGAACAGGCCGTTGATCGCAGTGACACGACCCTGCATGTGCTGCGGCGTGACTAGTTGAAGGATGGTTTGACGCAGCACCACCGACACACCATCGAAGAGGCCCGACAAAAACAGAAAAATCGCCGCCATGGTCAGCGAGTTGGACAAGCCGAACCCGATCATCGATACACCAAAGCCCGCAACTGACAGCATCAGCCACTTGCCGGAGTGACGATCAATCGATCGCCGCGTCAGCCATAAACCCACAATCACCGAACCCGCTGCGGGCATCGCGCGCAGCAAGCCTAAGTTCTCCGGACTACCGTCCAATACCTGGTGAATGAACGCCGGCAGTACACCGACTGCACCACCAAACAGCACCGCGAACATATCCAGCGCCATCGCCGCGAGCATCACTTGCGTCGAGCTCACAAAGCGCAGACCTTCGCGAATACTGGCAAAGACCGAGGTCGACCTTTCAGCTGGCGGCTTCTCGATCACTTTCAAACCAAGCATCGCGACCACGCCGGTCAATGCAAATACACCGGTGGCAAGGTAAGCCAGCCGCACATCCTGCCAGGCGATCAGCAAGCCACCCACTACCGGGCCCGACACCAGCGCGACTTGAAACACGACAGTGCTGATAGCAGTCGCGCGCGCCAACTGCTCGCGTTCAAGAATGCGCACCATGATCGCGGAGTAAGCGGGCCGCAAAAGCGAGCGTGCAGCACCTGCCAGCCCCATCGCGATATAAATCCACATCGTTAGCGGCAGCATAGCCCCGTCATGCGTCACCATGACCATCATCAGCGCTGATATCGCGATGTAGCAGGCGCAGCCGAGCAGGGCTATTAATTTTTTGGGTAGCACATCCACCGCATGCCCGGCAAACAGCGACAACAGAAAATAAGGAATTACCTCAGCCAGGCCGATCAGGCCAAGGGCCACCACATCGTGCGTGAGCGAATAGATATGCCAACCTGCGGTAACCGTCAGGATTTGGTAGGCGAGGGTGATGCAGCCGCGATACAGCGTGAGGCGGGCGAAAGCGGGCGTGAACATGTTGCGAGGACTGCTCGTTTTATTTAATCGTGTCAATCATGTTAGCGCCAAGCAAAGCCACTCTAAGCCAAGGTTCGACAGGCACTTTATTGGGTATTTCCCTCTGTACGGGAGGTGCTGCCCCAGCCACCGCCCACGGCTTTAATCAGCGCGACACTGGCCACTTGGCGATTCGATTGCGCCTGCAGCAGCGCTCGCCGAGCGCTTAGTGCGGTGGTCTGCGCCGTTACCACTTCCAGAAAACTCACCTGACCGGCACGATAGCGATTCAGTACCTGCTCTTGCGCCTGCGTCGATGCCGCAGTGGCGGTGGCGAGCAAGGTTTCTTGCTCCGCCAGCACGCGCGAAGCGATCAGTTGATCTTCCACACTCTGAAACGCTTCGAGTACAGTTTGACGATAGAGCGCGACTTCCTGTTCATAAAAAGCTTCGGCACCTGCGACACGGCTTTTGGTGAGACCCGCATTGAATATCGGCTGCGTTAGCGCCACGCCTAGCGACCAGATACTGGTGGGGTTAGACAGCAGGCCGGGCGCAGTCGCAGCGAAACCACCGGCGCTGCCCGTCAGATTCACACTCGGAAAATAAGCGGAGCGTGCAATCCCAATTTGTTCATTCGCGGCGGCTACGCGACGCTCGGCCGCGGCGATATCCGGTCGTCGTTCCAACAATTCAGAAGGCACCACGAGCGGTAACTCGGGTACGGCGATGCGCCATTCTTGACTAGGCGCGATGCTGAAGTTGGCAGGCGCCTCACCCAACAGCACCGCTATTGCATGCTCGAGTTGCGCACGCTGGCTTAGCAAACCGGTGTAATCAGACTGCGCATTCGATAGCTGTGTTTGCGCTTGCAGCAAATCTGTCTTTGGAGCTACACCGACCTTGTAGCGGTTCTCGGTGATAGTAACGACGCGTTGGTAGTCGGCGATAGCCGCTTCAAGTAATTTACGTTGCGCATCCGCATGCCGCAACAGCAAATAATTCGTCACTAATTCGCCCTGTGCCGACAAGGTAGCGGTAGCGAGCTCGCCGGCACTGGCTTGCGCATTGGCCTCTGCACCTTGCACCGCGCGCCCAAGGCGTCCCCATAAATCAGGCTCCCAGCTGGCGCCCAAATCAACGCGTACGCGGCGTAGTGGCGTCACCGCTGTCGCGACATTAGTGCGGGTGGCAGTGGCATTCAGGTTCAGCACAGGAAACAGCGAGGCACGCTGTTGTGCGACCAGCGCCTGCGCCTGCTGAAATGCCGCTACCGATGCGGCAATGTTTTGATTTGATACGGCGACACGTTGCGTAAGTTCATTCAGCAAAGGGTCGTTATACACATGCCACCATGGCTCGCGCGGGCTTGCATCAGATGGTTGCGCTGCTTTCCACCCATCGGCCTCTTTGAAATGCGCGGGCAGCGGCATTGCGGGCTTGCGGTAATCCGGACCGATACGCTTGAAGCTGCACGCACTCAGCAACACGGATAAGACGATGAGGAGAAACCGCTGGGTCATTTTTCAGGTGGGCAGTGGGTTGCTATTGGCGGCGTTACCGGTATTGTCGGGTTTGCTGGTGTCACTCGCATCGCTGGCATCGCGACCCAGCGCGCGTTCATTCGGGCTACGGTGACGCCAACGGTCAACGGTGAGGTATACCACCGGCGTCGTCAGCAGGGTCAGCAACTGGCTGGCAACCAAGCCACCAATAATGGCGACCCCCAAGGGTTGGCGCAACTCCGAGCCCTCACCGAATCCTATCGCAAGCGGCAGCGCGCCCAGCGCGGCAGCGGCGGTGGTCATTAAAATCGGGCGTAATCGATGCAGACAAGCTTCACGCACCGCCTCGCGCGGCGACAGGCCTCGGTTTCTTTCAGCTTGCAGCGCGAAGTCGATAATCAGGATGGCGTTTTTCTTGACGATGCCAATTAACAAAAATAAACCAATCAGCGCAATCAGCGAGAACTCCATACCAAACAGCATCAGCGCGACCACCGCGCCAATACCCGCAGACGGAATCGTCGACAGCACCGTGAGTGGATGCAGCAAGCTCTCATACAAAATGCCGAGCACAATATAGATCACCACCAAAGCGGCCAATATCAACAAGGGTTGCTGACCTTGCGATTCCTGATAGGCGCGTGCTGTTCCTTGAAAACTACCGCGTACGCTGGCCGGAATCGCAATCGAATCCACCGCACTACGCAGTGCCGCCTGTCCTTCCGGCAGCGTCAAACCCGGACCAAGGTTAAATGAGACCGTGCCTGCCAGCTCGGCATCCTGATGACTGACCGAAGCAGCGGTCGATCGCTCGGCAAAACTGGCCACGTTCGAGAGCGGCACCATGACCGTGCTGGCAGTCGAGAGTGATTGGCCGCTGGCGACATCGCGTAGAGCCGGGTTGGCACTGACGCTGCCGGCGGCAGCGCGCACCGGCACATAAATATCATTCAAGGCTTGTGGGCTACGGGTATAAGCCGGGTTGTGCTCCATGATCACCCGGTACTGATTCAGCTCACCGTACAGCGTCGCTACTTGGCGTTGCCCAAACGCGTTATAGAGCGCGTTATTGATGTCGCGTGAGCTGATGCCCAACCGCGTAGCGGCATCACGATCTACTCGCACAAAAGTTTCAACACCGTTTTCTTGTAAATCTGAATCCACATCCACCACGCCACGCTGGCGTTTCATGGCTTCTACCAGCTTGCCGGTCCAGAGCTTGAGATCATCCAGGTTGTCGCTCTTGAGGGTGTACTGGATCTGGTTCACGTCACGCCGACCACCAACCCGTAAATCCTGCACCGGCACCATGAAGGCCGAGACACCGGTCACGCGCGACAGCTGCGGTCGCAGTCGGCCAATCACCTCTTGGCCGCTTTCTTTACGCTCCGCGCGCGGCTTGAGCGTAATGAACATGAAACCACCGCCGGGTCGGCTACCGCCGGTATAGCCTGTCACGGTCGCAACCGCAGGGTCTTTGCGGATAATCTCGACCATCTGCCGTACTTTGCTTTTCATCGCTTCGAATGAAATGCTTTGGTCAGCGCGTAAACCGGCAGTAATCTGGGTTGCATCCTGCTGCGGGAAAAATCCCTTCGGCACAATCATGAATAGCCATGCATTCAAGGCGATCACCGCAGCCAATAGCGTGAGCACCAGCCAGCGGTGGTCGAGCGCAATATCCAGTACCTGCGCATAAGCATGCTGGATTGAAGCGTAGGCGCGCGCAAAAAACCGTGACACAGGGCCGGGCGGTTTTTGTTCTTGCGGCTGACGCAATAGCCACGCGCACATCATCGGTGTAGTGGTAAGTGAGATGAGTAACGAGATCAACACTGCTGCCGATAGCGTCAATGCGAATTCACGGAATAAGCGCCCCACTTGACCGCCCATGAACAGCAGCGGAATGAATACTGCGACTAGTGAGATTGAAATAGAGACGACGGTGAAGCTCACCTCGCGTGCGCCGTGGAGGGCGGCCTCGAGAGAAGGGTTAGCCTGCACCGAAACATTACTCGCCATCTCACGATGGCGAGTAATGTTTTCCAACACAACAATCGCGTCATCGACGACGAAGCCGGTGGCGATGGTGAGGGCCATTAGCGAGATGTTATTCAGCGAAAAGCCCAGCAGGTACATCACGCTGAAGGTACCGAGCAGCGAAACAATCGTAGCGACAGCCGGAATCAAGGTGGCACGTGCGCTGCGCAAAAATGCGCTCACGACCAGAATGACGAGAATGATGGAGATCACTAAGGTCAGCTCAATCTCACGCAACGATGAGCGTATTGAGTTGGTGCTGTCAGATGAAATCTTCAGCTCGATATCCGGGGGGAGTTCTTCTTTCAGCGCCGGTACCAAAGCGCGCACGGCATCGACGGTTTCGATGACGTTGGCGGTGGGTTGCCGATAAATCATCACCACCACGGCGGGTACACCATTGAACAGACCCAGCGTGTTTCTGTCTTCGCTACCGGTGTAGACATTCGCCACGTCAGATAAACGCACCGGTGCGCCATTGCGCCACGCGACAATAAGTTGCTGGTAGTTCTCTGCATTGAGCCGGTCAGCAGTTGCACCGGTATTGGTGATGATCTGAAACGAGCGGCCATCGCCGTCGATCATGCCTTTGGGTCGGTTGGCAGTGGCTGACTGAATCGCGGCACGCACATCTTCCGCCGATAAACCTTGCCGATGCAGCGCAAATGGCAGCAACTCGATACGCACAGCGGGTAAGGAGCCGCCGCCCAACTCCACATCACCTACACCCTCAACTTGCATCAGCCGTTGTTGCAACTGGTTCGATACCGCTTCATAAATCTGCCCGGTCGAGCGCGTCTTTGAGGTCAGCGCCAGCACGATCACGGGCGAGTCTGTACTGTTTGACTTGGAGTAGGTGGGGTTGGAGCGCAGGGAGGTGGGTAGATCGACACGCGCAGCGTTAATCGCCGCCTGGACCTCACGCGCGGCAGTGTCGATTTTCTTCGAGAGTTCAAACTGAAGGTTGATACGTACCGAGCCATTGCCACTGCTCGAGCTCATCTCGGTCACGCCGGGTATGGCACCAAGGCGTCGTTCCAGCGGCGCCGCCACGCTCGAGGCCAGGTCGGCGGGGCCGCCACCGGGCAGGATGAAATCTTTGAGCGGTGGTAACGGCTCGTTGAACGCATCGAGTTTCTCTTCGAGACGTTCGGTGTGCTGCGCTTCGATCAGACGCATACCGGGGATGCACAGTTCGCCGCCGAGGTCGAACAGATCGTGCTGAACACCGGTCAGACATTCATGGATATCCGCCGGCAAGTGGGGTACCGCCAGTATCATTCCGATGGTGCTGTTCGCCTCATCGACCGTACCGTAAGCCTCGACGCGGGCATGGTCCTTGGCGACGCGCGTGCCGTCACCGAGGCCCGTCGTGCCGTCATCGCCGGTCTTCGTGTAGATCTTGCTCAAGCGGTTTCCCATGCCGTTTAAGATACCATCTGCATCGTCGTTGCCGAGGACGTTTTCATGCCATCCGCCGAGTTGAAAGCTGCGCTCGAAGCTGCCGAAGCGGCGGCTGTCGTCATCCGAGAGTTGTACCAACGCAATCTCACTGTGGTGACCAAAGCCGACAAATCACCGGTGACCGAGGCCGACGTACGCGCCGAAGAGGCGATCCGCGCTGTGCTCTCGGCGCGATTTCCAAGCTACGGATTCTTCGGTGAAGAAACGGGCCAACACGCCATGGGCGCTGATCGAGTGTGGCTCGTCGATCCGATCGACGGCACGAAATCGATTGTGCGGGAGTGCCCGTTTTTCTCGACACAGATTGCGGTGATGCATGAAGGTCGCATGGTGCTCGGCGTCTCCTCGGCACCGGCGTATTGCGAACTTGCTTGGGCTGAACGTGGCGAGGGCGCATGGCTCGGCGGCAAGCGCATGCAGGTGAGCCGCGTCGACAGCATCGACAGCGCGATCGTCTCGAGCGGCAACCTGAAAACGCTGGCGCGCGATGAGCGCAGATGGCGGCGCTACGGTGATCTCGTTGCCAATGTGAATCGCATTCGTGGCTACGGCGACTTCGTGCACTACCACCTGCTCGCGCGTGGCGCGCTGGATGCGGTGATCGAATCCGACGTCAACATTCTCGACATCGCCGCGCTGACCGTGCTCGTCGAGGAGGCAGGTGGCCGATTCACCGATCTCGATGGTCAGCCGATTTCTTTGGCGACGACGACCGTGCTTGCCACCAATGGTGCGCTACACGAGCCCATCTTGGCGGCGTTGCGCTAGCGCGAGAGATTTACGGCTGCAGTCGCGTGACAGACCACGCGCCAAGCGCGGTCGGCGGCGCATGTCGATCAACACTTGGAGTGAGCGCGCGAGTCCAACGGGCGCGATCGTGGATGCGCGATTCGCCCTCGATCCACAGTTCCACTGCTTCGGCGTAGACGTGATAACCGCCCCAGTGCGGCGGTCTTGGGATGTTGTCCCCAAGACCTGCGGGTGCGGGCGTGTCTTCAGGGCCTGGGACGGGCACGCCGAAGCGCTTCGCCGTCTCTTCCACGGCAGCTTCGAGTTCGGCGCGCGAGGCGACGGGCTGACTCTGGGCGCTGGCCCAGGCACCGACGCGTCGCTGCCACGGTCGCGAGCGAAAATAGGCATCGCTCTCTGCAGATGGCGCACGCACGACGCGACCCTCGATGCGGATCTGGCGGTAGAGATGGTCCCAGTGCATCACGATCGCGACGCGTGAGTCGGCCTCGATCTCCTGGCCCTTGCGCGAGTCGTAGTTGGTGTAGAAACAGATGTAGCCCGGCTCGACCATGATCTCTTTGCAGAGCACGACGCGGGCGGAGGGCTGTCCGCTTTGGCTGACACTCGCGACGACCATCGCATTGGGATTCGGTTGGTCACGACGGCTGCGGGCCAATTCCAGCCACTCGTTGGCGGTGGTCAAGGGATTGGTGGGCAGCGGATCGGGTAAAAATTGCACTGGAACGGGCATAACCGCATGGTAACGCCAAGCCTGCGGGCACGCACCGTCTATAGTAGGCAGTCAAATAGGCACTTTCCGGCACGACGAGACGAGACATGGCGACTTTGGATGACTTGCGTAAACACCTCGACGACATCGATCGGCAGCTCATCGAGCTGATTGCCGATCGACAACGCACGAGCCGCGAAATCGCGCGCGTGAAGCGGGCGACTGGCTACGCGACCCGCGATTATGGTCGCGAGCGCGAAGTCATACTCGGTGCTCGCGCCGAGGCCGAGGCTCAGGGCGTCTCGCCCAAGATCGCCGAAGATCTGATGCGGATGTTGATCCGCAGTTCGCTCACCACGCAGGAGCAGGCGAGCGTCGTGGCGGGGGGCTCCGGCTCCGGTCGTCGCGCACTCGTGATCGGCGGTGCGGGCAAGCTCGGCGGATGGTTCGCAGACTTCCTCGTTTCGCAGGGTTTCACGGTCGAGGTCAGTGACCCGGCGGGAACGCGGCCGGGCACCCTCGACATCGGCGATTGGCACGACAACGAGTTGACTCAGGATTTCATCGTCGTCGCCACGCCGCTCGGTGTGACCGATGCCGTGTTGAGAGAGCTCGCCATGCGGCGGCCAGCCGGTGTGATCTTTGATGTCGGTTCGCTCAAGTCACCGCTGCGCGCTGGATTGATGGCGCTCAAGTCGCACGGCTGTCGCGTGACCTCGGTGCACCCGATGTTCGGGCCGGATACAGAATTGCTCTCGGGTCGCCACGTCATCTTCGTCGATCTGGGGCACACCGAGGCGCTCGAGCGGGCGCGTGAGTTGTTCGCGCCGACGATGGTCGAGCAAGTCACCATGACGCTCGATGAGCACGATCGACTCATCGCTTACGTGCTCGGGTTATCGCACGCGCTCAACATTGCCTTCTTTACAGCGCTCGCCGATAGCGGCGAAGCGGCGCCGCGACTTGCGAAGCTGTCGAGCACGACGTTCGACGCGCAGCTCGATGTCGCCACGCGCGTGGCGCAAGAAAGCCCGCAACTTTATTACGAAATTCAGGCGCTCAATGATTACGGTGCCGAGTCGCTCGAGGCGCTTGCCAAAGCGGTCGAGTCGATTCGTCGTGCGGTGTTGGCGCAGGATCACGACACCTTCAGTCAACTGATGGAGCGCGGTCGCGAATATCTCGAAGACCGTCGCAACCTGACTGCCAAGAGGGCCTGAGCGCTCACGATCATGACCGACCAAATCGACGCTCAAGGATTTCGCGCCAACGTCGGCATCGTGTTGATGCACGGTGATGGCCGCGTTTTTCTCGGTCGTCGGGCGGGTGGTAAAGGTTGGCAATTCCCGCAAGGTGGCTTGCATGAGGGCGAATCTGCCGAAGAAGGCATGTATCGCGAGCTTGCCGAAGAGATCGGTTTGGAGGCCTCACACGTCGAGATCGTGGGTGTGACTCGACGGTGGTTGCGCTATCGATTGCCAGTTCGATTTCAGCGGCGCGAGCAACTGCCGCTGTGTATCGGTCAGAAACAGCGCTGGTATCT